>JAHRVS010000221.1 GCA_019090565.1 Gammaproteobacteria bacterium | reverse complement strand
GCGGGGAAATTGTACGCGAGCCGGGTGAAATGAAGCACGGGAAAACTGTCTTAGCATTCATCAAGGACCCCGACGGGTACTTGATTGAATTGCTTGGTAAAAGAATATAAGCGAGACCTATACTATAAGTGATAAGTCATTAAAAGCCGTTGAATCAAAAAGCGAAGCTTACTGCTCACCCCTTTGAAATAATTTGATTGTTTTTTAGATCAGAAATCCATAGCACCCGAATACCGTTAATGGTCGTTTAGCATCATAACGACAACCCACTACAGCACCAAGGCCATAATCAATGCATCCTCTTTACCTGATTCAGCAGGGTAATAATTTTTTCGATGGCCTACCTCGTTAAACCCCATCGAGACGTAAAGCTGATAAGCGACTTTATTTGAAGGGCGTACCTCCAAAAATACGGTATTTGCCCTGCGTGCCGCAGCGACCTCGAGTAGATGCGCCACAAATAACCGCCCAAGGCCAATCCCCTGTGCAGCTGGGCTAACACAAACGTTCAGGATATGGCTCTCCCCTGCCGCAACAGTGAGCACAGCATGCCCTAACATTTCATCCTTTTTTTCAGCTACCCAACAACTATAATGCGCGGCAAGGCAGTCTCGAAATATTCTTTCTGACCAAGGATAAGGGTAAGCGAGCCGCTCAATCCCCATTACTTTTGGTAAGTCTTCTTCAAGCATCGGTCGTAAAGAGAAGTCTTGATCATTTAATTTGCGTGGTGGCTTATCGACACTTCTACTCATAGGAGGTTACTTTAATCTGTATGGCCGTATTTTCCAAGATGTTTGATGTTATCCCATAATTCTGCTTTTTTACTGGGCGTTTGAAGCATACCCAATAAACTACTGCCCATTATTTTACTATTAACCGTTAGCTTTGGCCCCTGCTCTTCTTCGGAAAAAACATAAGCCTCTTTTAACTTATCCCCTAATAATAGCAAAACTTCAAAGTTTGACCTTTGCGCTTGTGCGTCGAGGTAGGCATGAAGGAATTCGCCAGCGGCTTTTGTATCGGTAGGCAAGTTATTGCCTTTTGATTGAGGCCACCTTGCTACTTGACTATCCAGACTACCTTGGCTGCTCGGTGACAAATTAATGGCGTTGAGGATTCCTCTTAATAATCGGGATTCCGTTGCAGAAAACCCAGGCGCGCGGTCGTCACCTAACTCAGCAAGTATCAGTATGCCCCCTTCAACGCAAATTTTCGCGAAAGAGATGTGCAGAGAATGCGTTATTAAAGCACGAGGGGGTTCCTCTACGGGCTTGTCTACCTGAGCCTCAATACGAGCACCTAATAAGGGAGCTTCGCCTCGAATTTCTGACACAGGACTGATGAGCGCGCGAGGGTGAGTTTCTTGCTGGCACGGAGCATCATCGCAGACAGGCACCTCTACCTGTGTATCAAAGGTCATGACGGGCGTTGGCAGCGCCCCCTCCAAAGGGTTTGTTGCAAACCATACGGGAATACCTATTCCATTCAAATAAGCAACGCGCCTTTGTTCGTCCACCTAAACGGCTCCTTTACGAGACGTCAGAGGCATATTAAACACCCTCGTTTTGCGGGTGTGCTTTCTTCGGGTTTGCAAGAATCAGCGTCAATGCATCCAGATAGGCTTTTGCTGAGGCGATCACGATGTCGGTATCCGCACCACTGCCGTTCACAACACGCCCATTTTTTTCTAATCGAACGGTAACCTCGCCTTGAGAATCAGTGCCGCTGGTAATTGCATTGACAGAATAAAGCAAAAGCTTGGTTCCACTGTGCATGATTTCTTCAATCGCTTTAAACGTCGCATCTACCGGGCCGGAACCTTTTGCTTCAGCACTGTGTTCTTTGTCTTCCACATGCAAACTTATTTCTGCCTTAGGTGTTTCTCCCATAATGGAGGAAACAGACAAATCAACCAGTTTAATGTGTACGCCAGAGGTGCGATGGGTGTCGCTTACCAACGCATGTAAATCCTCATCAAAGATTTCGTGCTTTTTATCTGCCAGCTCTTTGAACTTTGCAAAAGCGACATTGAGCGCTTCCTTGGTTTCAAACTTAACACCTAGACTGTCTAGCCGGTCAGCAAATGCCGCACGACCGGAGTGTTTCCCTAACACCATTCGATTTGCCGCCCACCCCACTTTTTCGGCGCGCATAATTTCATAGGTTTCTCGGTGCTTAAGTACGCCATCTTGATGAATGCCTGCTTCGTGAGCAAAGGCGTTCGCGCCCACTATGGCTTTATTGGGCTGCACAGGAAAACCCGTGATGGTCGAAACCAAGCGTGAGCAAGGAACAATTTCTTCTGTCTTTATGTTGGTATAGACAGGAAATGCATCATGGCGCGTTGCAACGGTCATAACGAGCTCCTCAAGCGATGCGTTTCCTGCTCGCTCCCCAAGTCCATTAATAGTGCATTCAACTTGCCTAGCGCCCGCCATAACGGCTGCAGAGGAATTCGCTACCGCCAAACCAAGATCATTGTGGCAGTGCACAGAAAACACAGCCTTATCAGCATTTGGAATGCGGTTTAGTAATTGCGAGATTAACTCGCCAAATTGATGCGGCAGTGCGTAGCCAACCGTATCAGGAATGTTGATCGTGCTAGCGCCAGCGTCAATGGCTGCTTCGATAATTCTGCACATGAAATCCAGTTCTGACCGACCGGCATCTTCACAGGAAAATTCGACGTCATCAACAAGGTTCCTAGCCCTTTTGACCGCCGCTACGGCACGCTCAAGCACTTGATCAGGCTCCATGCGCAACTTGTACTTCATATGAATGGGTGATGTAGCTATAAACGTGTGGATGCGAGGCGCATTGGCACTTTTCAATGCTTCTGCTGCGCGATCAATGTCCGCATCGGCTGCCCGTGCAAGGCTACAAATGCGGCTGTCTTTTATCGTTTCTGAAATTGACTTTATGGAGTTGAAATCCCCTGGGCTGGCTATGGCAAACCCAGCTTCAATGACATCCACTCTCAATCTTTCCAGGGCTTTGGCGATGCGCAGCTTTTCTTCCTGGTTCATGGTAGCGCCAGGGCTTTGCTCTCCATCACGTAAAGTTGTATCAAATATAATTAAACGATCTTTATCACTCATTAAATTAAAACTTCCATCAGCGTGTTATTGGGTGTAAAAATTAGTTATATAAAACATGCAGAAAACCTTGGGGTTTAACTGCGTTTATCAACGATACCTTTATGCTTGGCCAAGCATAAAGGAGATACTTGGCTCTCTCAACGGTCATGTTTTATGCTGTTATACGCCAATTTGAGTGTGAGCTGAATAGTTATGCCCTCGTTAGCTTAACCCCCACCGCCCTTCTGTTTCTGCTGCGCGTTTATCACTCTTAAGCTTGATAAGGTGGGCCAGAAGAGACTGCTGAGCAATAGGGTGCATAAAAGCGGGGACATCATCATACACAAGGGGCACTAAGTCGGCGAGCAAGCAAGGCGCTTCACTAACAAGCGCTGCCAGAACTTTGCTTTCACGGCCTAATCGATGGTTAATGGTTTTCTCAATTTCGGCCTGAGCATCGGTAATTAGGTTGCCGTGGGCTGGCGCGATACAGTCAATCGGGTATTCAAGAAGTAAGGAAAGTGAGTCGAGGTAATCGGCCATGTTACCGTCAGGGGGGGCAATAACAACGGTAGACCCGTCCATTAAATGATCGCCTGAAAACAACAACGACTCTTCTTCAAGGAAAAAACACAGGTGATTTGAGGCATGTCCAGGTGTATGTATCGCTCTCAAGGTAAATGAGCCGTTTGAAATGGCCTGCCCATGTTCAAGTATGGCATTAGGTTCAAACTGCTGATCAAAGGAAAATCCTTCGCTCTTATTGACCATCCCAATGACTTGTACCTGCGAACCAAGACGCTCTTTTATTAGACG
>JAHRVS010000220.1 GCA_019090565.1 Gammaproteobacteria bacterium | reverse complement strand
TTGTCTCTTCTGATTTGTTTCTGAGCTTGAAGGACGTATATTACACGCGTTTCAATACGGAAAAGGCTTTATCTAAAGGAAAGGAGCGCGTGTCTGATCACGAGGCAATGGTGGCACATTTTGATTTTTCGGTGTGTCAGTTTTAATGGAAAGGCGAACGGCAACATGCAAGAACTGCCTCGTGAGGCAGGGAGTCAGGTCTATCTCGCGGGCCGCTTATATCTGAGCGAATGGGGTTCCATCAGCCCGCTTAAGGATTTAGATTGGCGCGAATGCTTAACTAACCCTCACAGCGAGCACATCGCACTGCGCGCCATGTAGGATGGAGTTAGCGGTCGAGCCAAGTAAAAGCCCAAGGCCATGGCGGCCGTGGCTGCCGAGGACAATAAGGTCACATTGATTTTCTTCTGCAAACTTGCGAATTTCCTTCGTATGATGCCCAACTTTAAGGTGTTGGTCTTCTTGAGGAACACCCATTTTCTCACCGAATTCTTTTAGGTGTCCACCGGTGTTGCGGTTGATTTCATCTTGAATTTGTTGCAGCTGAATGGCCGTTGCGCCGTATGCTTCCCCGCCGTAGATGGAGTCGAGTGGCTCTAATACATGAATAAGCGACACCTTTGCCTCGTTGTTAGACAGAGATAATGCTTTTATAGCAACTTTTTCGCAATCATCACCAAAATCTGTAGCGACTAATATGTGTTTATATAGAGACATACTTCCTCCGTGGAACGGGCTTTGGGTTATGGGACTAGGCTGCACGACACTTCTGAATAGCTGTTTTCGCTGTGAAAACGCTACCAGCTGCCCTGTGGTGTTTTTGATGCGCGCTAGATACTGCTTTTTAAAGTAGGGTTAGCTTATTGTCACACAAAGTTACTTTTTTCAAAAGCGCATTACTAACCAATTGATTTTTTAATAAAGCGCCCCTGAATTCACTTGTATTTATTAGGCTATCAGAACCTAGTCGATTTGAGTGAACTGTGTTGCTGTAATATTTCGTTACAAAAACATGAGCAAAAATATCGGTAGAAATACTGCGCCGAAAGCCTGCCGTATACTGTTCCTATTCAATGGGTTACAAGGTTTTGTCTGTCATCAATATGAGGCCTCATCTCCTCGATTATGGAAGCACGGTGTTCGTATTCGGATGATTGCCTGCCTAGACTAAATTGAGACGTTCTTGATTTTTCATGATTTAGTTTATGAATAGAGGCAATCAGAAGCTGGCTTTATATCAACTTGGATAAGGATATCCGTATGCTCTCCCTTCATCAAAAATGGCGCTATTGTGCAATCTTGTTCGCGACTGGTTTTTTATGTGCGAATTTCGCACAAGCAGTGGGCTATAAAGATGTGGCCTTTGAGGGTTCCCTCAGTTCTGTACCGATTCCCTCTAATTGGGTCTATGAATACCAAGCTCTTGGGGATGTTGTGGTAGTCGGCGACGGGACTACGCAGGGTTTTTTGCTTTCTATTGGGCCGAATGAAGCACCGGAAGACTATTTGAGCTCAGTAATGGGAGAAATGAATGCTTCTACGTTGATCGATAAGATTCAAAAGTTGAAAATTGGTGGGTACGATGCTGCGATTATCGATAACTTTGGTATCGTACATGAAAAGTATGCTGCAATTAGTAAGGCTGGCGCTTTATTGATTGTTTATGGTACCACCAAGGATGACCCGCTTGATTTGCAAAAGCACTTGGAGTTACTGGCGGAAAAAACTGAATTTTATCCCTCTAAACACCCTGAAAAACTAGCCGGTAGCTACGTGGTTGATGCGACGGAAGATCCAAGCTATGTGCCTACGCTGGACATGGGTATGTATCAGGAGAGAGTTACGCTGAATTCAAGTGGTGCGTTCGGAGACTTAGGGTTTGGAGAAAATGATGCGATCAAAATTAAAAATTCAGAGTACTTGTTGGGCTCCTGGGTGCAACGAGGGAACCGTTTGATCATTGAGGAGAATAATAGACATTTCGTTAACTATCGGCTCCAGACAACTTCGATCGGACTCACCTTGATTGATCAAGATGGCATTAGAAAACACTGGGTGAAACAGTAGGGCATTTCCAAAAAGACATTTCTTCGCGACCGTTGTGTTAGCTCCGCACTCGAATCCTCATGGTTGCCCTATACACTGTGGCTCGATCTGCGGGGCTTCCTTGCTCTCACCTGAAAATTACGGGTTTTAGAGGTGCTACTACGTTTGTTTTAATGCTGCTGCGAGAAAATCACCCCAAATAGTCTGTTCCGCAAACCTCAAATTGTAATGATAATACGTGTAGCGTGAAGGTGTAACGGTGCGCTCTGAATATGTGCCTGCACGGCTTTCTTTTTATCTGCAATGAAATCCACTTCATTCTGTCGAATGCTCGGATTGGTTTTCTTTAAAAATACTAAGCGTTGATGCTCTGCACTTAAACTATTCATGGCGAGTCGTTCACTGTCTTTTCTGAGTGTGGCGGCTTGTTGCCCAGCAAAATCACGGGCAGTTTTTAGAAGCTGTTTTATTTTCTTTGCCTCTGATTTTACTATTGCCCGAGCCGTTTCTTTTTTGACATTGGTCAGTCGTGGTGCAATCTGGTCATAGCTAACCTTTTCTCCAAGGTCGTTTCCCTGCTCGTCAATTAGAATACGAATAGGGGTCAAGGGGAGATAGCTATCGGTCTGAAAAATAGGCGGAGCCATGGTTTGAAGCGTATAAATCACCTCAATAAGTATTGCGCCCTCTTTGGTGTTGGGTAATTTTATGGTGGTGAGAGCGGTGTTGCCTTTGTCTCT
>JAHRVS010000219.1 GCA_019090565.1 Gammaproteobacteria bacterium | reverse complement strand
TCGACGGAGCAATAAGGACATCACTGGTGAGTGGCTTAAACCATGCTAAATCTATTGTGTGGCTCACCATCGCCCAGTCATCAAAATACAAACGATAATCAAGGTGCAAGCTACTGTCGAATTTTTCATAGTAGTACCGCAAGCGGTTCGTCCAAGCTACCTGTGTTTTTGAATCGGGCCGTTGATCAAGCGTTTTATAAGGGTCAGATAGATACCCACTCAAATGATTTAAACTAAGCCCCGTTTGAATCTGAGTATTTGCATTCACAACCTGCGTCAACCCGCCTACTACAGAAAAAGCTACTTTATCTTCGCTTAGCGGCCGTATATAACGCGCATCTTGAGTGGGATCAATGCTATCAAAAGACAAGCCCACTCCCCAGCTCAAAGTTTGAAGCGTCTCACTCTGGACATGCTCCCCCTCTATGCCGATATTAATTGCCTGATAATCATTTTCACCCGAATACCCTACTGTGCCTGAATAAACCGCATCCTTTTTACCAAAGTAACGGAGGCTACCAGATAAATCCCGGCGTGATTCATCAATGCTTGCCCCACTCATGTTCAACTTGGCATTATTATCACGACCAACCGTGGTTCCCATTGGTGAGGCGCCGCTCATCTCTTCAGAAAGGTAGTTAATCGTGAGATCATAATCTTCTTTTACTGGCGTAACTAACTGAAACTGATTGACTGAAATCTGATACCGAGGGGCTTCTTCTTCATTAGAAGTAATCAGACCAGACACATCATTTTCTGAATAGTTGCTATGTTGATAGCGAATGACCTTCCGATCGGCTTTTTCGCTGGCATGCACTTCATTTGAAATCCCTGGCAATGCAATCGCCGCCGCGGTAAGAGCTAAAAGAGAGGATGATTTCTTTTTAACTGTAGTCATATTATTGCCGCTTAATGAATGCTAAAAAATAAGTTTATTTGAAATATATTAAACAAGAAAAATGAGTATCCACGATCCACTTCCCAAAACTAGTTACACCCACACCCACCGCCGCCCAAGCTCACGCCGCCAGTACTACCTTCTTTACTAAAGTAGACGTGATCATTAAGTTGTTTCATCAGTGGGTCAGGGTCCCAGCCCATTTCTTGTTTTGCCAGCACCCCCCTTTCCCAAGCATTTACCTGGACACATCCGCTGCTAAGCAGGCTTATTAATACCACTAACAGGCTACAACATTTCAGCTTATTCATATCCAGTCCAAATCACAGGGAAAACACGTCCATAAAACCAGTTCTATGGGTACGGATTAAATCGCTACTTTTCATTCAGCAACACCAATACTTCACTTTTTATTTTGCTTATATCACTTTTTTTGAAGCCAACATGAACGTGCCGAATAACGCCCTTTTTATCTATAAGGTAAGAAGTTGGCATCCCCTTTAGTTGATATAGTTCAGGCGTTTTACCCTTTGGATCAGAGACAACGGGGAAACTAACGGGGAATCTATCGAGAAATGCAATACCATCTTCGGGCTTGGCATCCACGTTGACGCCAAGCACTTCAAACCCATTATTTAAGAGCTCAGTTCGTAATTCACTGAGCAACGGCAAAGATACTCGACAGCTTCCACACCACGAAGCCCAAAAATCAAGATAAACCACTTTCCCTCTGTGTTTTTTTAAACTAAGTATTTTGGCTTGATCAAGAAGCGGGAGCGAAATTTCTGGCGCTCTTTCCCCCACACTTACAGCGTTTGCAGAAAAACAAACCAAAAACAGAATGCCGCTTGATAACGCCCTACTAATTACCCTTTTATACATTTTATCCCTGTTCGAGTTATGACTTACTATTTGTAATAGATAGCTAAATTATGCCCCGAAAATATCCAAATATTCACCGTCCAAGGGGAACTGCCGGCTATTGGCATGATTTGAAATTCCCGCCATATTTCTAAGTGCCGCGTGAATATGTTGCGGCGTAATTTTAATACCGCCTGCGTCTGCTTGCAGTGTAGTGGTATTTACGGGCAATGCGTTAAAATTAGCATCCGTCGCTCCCACCACACTGTTTCCCGTTACGCCCATTCCTAGTGCCATCATGCTTGTTACAGGCCAATGGTCTTTCCCATTCCCTCCATTGTAGTAGGGTGTGCGGCCAAAATCAGAGCTTATAAGCACTGTCGTTTTATCCCGTATACCCAAGCGATCTAACTCTTGCATTAAATGGTCAACACCATCGATAAGGCTTGCCAAAGAAAACACCTGATTCCTATCGTTACTGCCGTGAGTGTCAAACCCACCCGAAACCAAATTCGCTGAAACTGCAAGGCCTGATTTGAAAGCAGCTGCCGCCATTTCTGCTTGACCACGGATACCGCCAGAAAGTGTCCCTGGTAAGTAGGAGGTAAGGTTTTCCAGTTTATCGTCGCCCATGCTAACGGTGTACAATTGGGAAATTGATCTACGCCTTTGCGGAAGGCTCGCCTGCTGTATTAATCTGTTTTTTCGATCTTGCTTTGCTTGGCCGACAAGATTGTTAACATCATTATTTAGATAGTATGAATTGGCATCACTGGGGTTGGGTCGATTCGGATAGGTCAATCGCTGAAAGCTACTCGCACTACCGGCGCGCGTAGGAGCCACGAGAGACCCCGTAGTATCGTAACCACCATTGCTCAAAAATGCCATGGGCTTTGAAGGCCCGTAGATGCTCGCAACCAATGCACCAAACGCTGGCTGCCGCTTATCTTCAGGAATACCGCTCCAAACATAACGTGTGCCGCCATCATGGCTGTTGGTGTTGGTATCCACGCCGTTGATAACTCTCAGATCACTGGCATAGGTCGTAAAGAAGTTATCAAAACTAGCAAGAGCCGTATCCCCTCTTA
>JAHRVS010000218.1 GCA_019090565.1 Gammaproteobacteria bacterium | reverse complement strand
GGGGAGAAAAAGAAACGGGCGGGGGGCGAGAGTCTGGCTCTGATGCGTGGAAAAACTACATGCGCAGGGCGACGAATACCATAAACTACGGTGCAACACTGCCTCTTGCGCAAGGGATAACATTTGGAGGTTAGCCATTTTTTATTGAGTCAGCTGTTTTTCTGCTGACTCAGCGTATACGGCGTTAAAATCCGATTCAAAATATCGAATGCGTTTCATGAGCCAGGCTTTGGGCATTTACTGCGAATAGACTCTGTTTATTCGCTTAAGGGTATCTCTAAAAATAGTGGTTTTCACGTGAAAGCAAGAAAGCCCCGCACGGACGATTGCATGGATGCAGGAGGTGGAGCAATGCAGGACGCAATTGCCGAGAGCCTGAGTGCAGTAAGGCATGCAGTGAGTACATCAAATTTTGAACTGGTTGACCAAAGCTTGTAAATGCGCTGATAAATTGCTTAGATCCACTGTGGCATGATCGATAGATGAAGAGTTTTCAGCTGTGCGCAGTGCGGCCAAACTAATTGCTTCAATGTTGTTGTGGATTTCGCTAGAAACCACAGACTGTTCTTCAGCGGCACTGGAAATCTGCGTATTCATGTCGTTAATCACTTCAACGACGCTGACTATTTCAGTGAGGGCTTCTCGTGTTTTTTCCGCGTCACTCACACTGTTGTTGACTTTTTGATGACTGGTTTCCATGGCCTGTACAGCTTTCCCCGTGCCCACTTGCAAGGCTTCAATCATTAGTCTGATTTCTTCCGTAGACTGCTGTGTCCGGCTTGCAAGGGTTCGGACCTCGTCAGCGACGACAGCAAAACCTCGCCCATGTTCACCTGCTCTGGCAGCTTCAATGGCGGCATTGAGAGCAAGTAAATTGGTTTGGTCGGCAATACCTCGAATGACATCCAAAACAGAACCGATTTTTTCCCCATTCTCCGCCAGATGATTAATGACGGTAGTGGTTTCATCGATAGTCATTGCAAGGCTTTCGACCGAGGCACAATTGTCGTTGACAGTGGTTAAACCTTGGTTGGCATAGTTAATGGCATTTTGTGCGGCCGAGGCGGCGCTGGATGTATTATTGGCGACTTCATTAATCGTACTGGACATCTCTGATACTGCCGTAGCCGCTTGCTCTGTTTCTTGTTGCTGAATGGCGGCGCTTTGAGCGGTCTCTTTGGTCACACGCGTTAATTCGTTAATGGCACCGATAAGCTGCGTTACCACCGCAGACACATCCATGATGGTTACCCGTATGCGGCCTACGAAGCCATTAAACCCTTTTGCGAGATGGGTGATCTCATCGTTGCCATTTAATGCAACGGTTACAGTTAAATCGCCTTGCCCGCTAGAAACCTGCGTAAGCCTGTTTGCAACATTTTTAAGCGGTTGAGTGACAACGCGGTCAAGAATAAAAAAGGCAATAACCGACAACGTTATGCCGATTAACATTGCGGCGAATAGGGTGAACAGTGCGCTATAAATCGTTTCGCTCGTCGCTGACATTTTTGCGCCAACGATTTGATTCCCCACTTTTTGTACTCCCTGAATATTGGCAAGTAGGACGGTGTTTGAGAGGTTGAGTGATTTGGATGATGCATCAAATTCTCTGTATTGCGTGAGTGCAGCAGAAAAAGCCACGTTGTATTGGCTGTAGGCATTTTTTATGGCTTGTGCCGCGGGCTCATCGTCAATGAGCGCGTTTTTATAGTTGGATTCTTGCAGTAGAGGAATTGTTTGAGTAAGAGTGTTCGCGTACCAGTTTAGCGTCATTTCCGTTCTTTCGGTTTCTCCGAAACTGAACATCTCTGAAACAGCTTTATTTCTAGCTAATAGAGCAAGCCTTGCCTCGATAAGGTTTGAATAAAGATCCCAGTTGGCTTTAATCTCCCTTCTTGTGATAGTAAAGAACGAGGATGAAGAGCCACTGTTGCCAAGGAGTTCAGAAAACTCTAGCAAAGTCCTATCAAATAACCCAAGGGTTTTAAGAAGGTTTTTTTGAGACGCTTGTGAAGATTGGTATTGGGAGAGGGTGGACTCTCTTAACAGGTGGTGATCATCAATAAGCCCCTTTAGTTGAGCGATTTCTTCAGAGGAAAAAAATGCGTCTTTTTGAATATCACTGAGTATTTTATTGGATTTCTCATCCAATTTGACCAATGTGCTACGTCCGCTTTCTATAGGAAGGTTTCCGGTCAGTATATTTTGTGTAGTGATAATTTCTTTTTGCAAAATATTATTAAGTGATGAAGTATTGCTAGAGGCCGACCACGCTGGACCACTAATATACGTGATAGCGTCTGAAAGGCGGTTGATACCTGTATAAGCACTGGCCCCAGTAAAAAAGAGGATAATGACCATTGCGAGAAAGCCAATGGCCATTTTTAAACGGATAGTAAAAGATCTCTTCATGCAAAAACCAAAAAATAATGAGTGAGTGCTGAATACCGTGATCTGACCAGGTTATCAGTGCCCCGCTTTATATATAAAAAGGGCCTTTGACTAAGTCTAGCCTTGGTATATTAATTAATACCCCCGCTTTAATAGAATTTGGTGATAGCGACATGCATTTATATAGTGGTTTTGCTGCTTTATAGAGTTATTTGCGATAAAGAGGCAGGTTTTGGTTTGTTAAATCCGCTCGCAATTGAATGGAGAGCGTCCTTGGTAATAGTGATTGTTCTCGTGAGAACAAGTAAGTTCGTGCATACAGAGCCTCCGTGCAGTAACGCCTCCGCGAGAATTTGAGTACAGAAATGACGCCGTCATCGCGTAAAAAGGTAATTCCGACAGCTTTTAAGAGGTGCCTAGGCTAGCCATGCATTGAGGTCGGAGGCATAACGCAGCAAGATTTTTAATTGCTACCTATATCGAATCGGTTGCATTGAGTCGGTCAAAATAAGGCTTCTTTGCGTGGTGTGTCATGATGGTTTTTCTATCGTAAGATGAATACTTCAACATGAAATAAAAATGGCCGCTATGTCGCATTATGCTGTCTTTGCGTCGTGATTTTACGCATTTATTTGGATTGTGAATAACTGACTATGGCAGAGAGGTTTTTTGAGGCGTAGCTACTATAGCTACTAACTAGCAGGCACTAAAAGGCGCTGCCAAAATATTATTGGTTCAGGCCTTGCTTTAACGGTTTGTTTAAAGGTGTTGTCCTTATTCCTTCTAGGTAGAGATGAGATAATTGGAAGTGAGGTAACGAAAATTCACCTGCGTATTTGGCGATAAGAGGTTTGTTGCGTGGTTTATACGCACCCTTTCGAGCACTAAAGGGCGAGGTTTTTTGTTTTTAATTGAAGTTTTCAGGTTGAGGGATTCAAATTAATAACTTGATAATACGAGGTACAGTGATTTTTAAAAGTGGGACCATGTTGTAGAAATCGGCGGATTGATAGACGGCTATAAAATGCATTTATGCGTCATATAAATGTTTGTTAGGCGTATTTTGACGTTATTTTAGCAGGCGGTCGATTTTGGCTTCAATAACGAGAAAATAATGGATCACAATAACCTATTGTAAATTAAAGGCTTAATTTATTTTCCTCCATGTGGCGGCTTATTCTATGTGGTAATTTTGTATCAACCGACGGGTTAGTGCGGGTAATCGAACCATTTTATGCGATACTTACGTCATGTTCATCGGCACTGTTTTTTTTGTGTGGGTGTTTCTTATGCTTTATCGAATATAAAAAATAATTAAAATAGCTGGAGATAATAATGGCGATTACAGTTAATACCCCCTCCCATTCGGACAGTGATGACGAGCGCTCTTTTCTTACACGATGTATATTCCCTTACAATGCTGATGGCGCGCCACGAATCCCAGTCGGCTTTGCTGTAACGGTTATGGCAGTGCTTGCAGTGTTGATAGGTCTATACCGTTGGTACATGGAGGCAACAGCCTTCACTGTCGGCCTTGACTATTTCGAGCCTGAATTTCAGACGTACTGGATGAGTTGGCTATATGGTCAGTTAGGCGTAATAGCATTAGTCGGCGCAATTGGCGTACCTTATTGCTTTTTTACTCGCCCTTCTAAGGAAGAAGTTCTTGCAATGAGCGCTAAAGATGAGTTGGGCGTTTATGTATTCATCTTAACTATTATGACTATGGCTTCTGTTCTTGTTCCTGTTGGGCTTGGTTTGTTTGTTGAGGCTGATGCGGCATGGCACCAGGTGACTATTCGCGACACAGACTTTACCCCAACTCATATCCAGTTGTTCTACGGAATAATTCCTGCTGGGGCGACTGCCTTGATTATTGGAATATTGTGGATGCACACTCGTTTGCCTAATTACGTCAACAGAGTTTCTGTTCCATTAGTTATGGTTGCTGCAGCACCTTTACTGATTATGCCTAACTTAGGCTATAACGAGTGGGGCCATACTTTCTTCTATGCTGAAGAGCTGTTCGCTGCACCCGTTCACTGGGGGTTTGTAATGCTAGGTTGGGGATTCTTTGCTATTAGTGGCTTTATCCTTGAAGTGATTAACCGCATGCTTACATTGACAAAAATTGAATCTAACGAGAATGCTGCTGTTTAAAATGTTATTTTTAATATTTGTTTAATAAAAAAGGGAGGCTAAGCCTCCCTTTTTTATTTGTCTAAAATAACCCAAGTTATTGCTGCGCCCGCCAAGAAACTCCTTTTTTGGTCGACCAAAGGGCTTTTTTGTCGTTTACTTTCTTGTAAATCGATTAGCCGAAAATAAGCATCATATTTGAACCTTCCCTGTTTTTTTTGCAACCCTAACGAATATAAAAAGCCACTGTAGCCACTATGCCCATTAAATGCGTCTCTCAGAGGGTTGCTGAGTGTGTTTTCAACGCCGTAGTAGTAATTGTTATGGGCTTTGCTGGCAAAAATGGGCCCCATTCCTGCTCTAAATCGCCAATGGTTATATTGAAAGTGGTACTTCACGCGGGGGTTGCTGATCCAGCCTATTCCATTTGCTCGCCGCAGGTCAGTTGATATGCCGTAGCGAAGAGGAATATCGAGGCGAACTAGGCTCTCTTTAAAAGCCCATAGTTGATATTCGAGCGCGGGGCCAAACTCCACAACAGGGTCTAAGTCAGGCATTCCATCGCGGGCGCGGTTATTCGTACTTTTTACCGGGGGAGTCCCATCTGCACTGATATCAATGACCAGACGTTCTGAGTTAAACAGAAAGCTACTAAGGCGCCCATTGGCTATGTTAAGGCGCGGGCCTTCGTATTGGAAGAAAGGGATGGGGCTGACCACCTGGTTAATATGCTCTGCACCGGGGTAATCGGGAATGCTGTAGGCGCCAAAGCCAATGCCCAATGCGTAATGGTGCTCCTCCGAGGGAGCTGCACGGGAGGCCTGAGCGTGGTGAATCATTGACATAGATAGAAAGCAGAGCGCCAAATAGGGGGCTTTTCGTTGAATGGTTACGTTACTCCGTTGGATTTTCGATGTTTGAGATAGACAGCAAAACTGCAATGGTTACCGATATGAAGAGCGCATAGGCGCGTGTTCCAGCGTTGCTCTTAAGGGTAGCTCTAAATAGGCATTTTTCACGCAATGGCTGCGTTACTGCCTAAGGCTCTGGCAAAACCGGCGTGTTACTCATAAGCCCCGTACTTGAACCCTTGTGTATGCCCTGTACGCCGCGGCTCTGTGCTGCTCTCATATAACGATCACTATTTTTAGAGTCATCCTTAAATGATGGCAGTTATAACTGCTTGTAGGAAACTGGTTACATATCATAACTAAGCATGCCATTACAGGTGGGGGCCGGAGCCTAGACTATAAAGAGTGTAATGTTAATTACGCCATGCTCGCACTCGGCGACTCGTATTAAATGGGAGCTGGCGCTTAGAGGGTGATTGAAAATCGATTTTAAGGTCATAGAGGCCAATGCAGTAGGAAATCAATCGTCTGTCAGGCGCACGTCTAAAGATGTTAATTGCATTTAATTAGACAGACAGCATCCGAAAGCTTGGGGAAAAATGAGTTTCTATTGAGCTATAAAATGGTCGCATCCCTATTAATAAAAATATTTTCTCATGAAGTAGATGGGCGGTTACAAATGAAAAATTGGGTTTTATCAGAAAGAATGAACAAGAATTACGCTGTTTTGGCGTTCTTTTTTTCTATCACGTTGCTGTCAGCATGCCAAAGAAGTGAAAGCGTCAAAGTGAACTTTAATAGTGGCAGCCACTATATCGGCGAAGTGCAGTCTGAGAAAAAACAGGGCCATGGGGTTTTTATTTGGCCAAATGGCGCGCGTTATGAAGGTGGCTGGAAAGACGATATGCAGTCAGGGCAGGGTGTATTTGTCGATGGGGCTGGCGCCAAATATGTGGGCGAATGGTTGGCGGGAAAATATCACGGAGACGGCGTTTATACCTGGCCTAGTGGCAGCCAATACAGAGGCCAGTTTCAAAAAGGAGAGAAGTCGGGGCAGGGCGTTTTTGAATGGGCTAACGGCGATAAATATACCGGGCAGTGGAAACAGAACAAACTGGAAGGCTTTGGGATTAAAACTTGGCACTCGGGTAAGTCCTATGAGGGCGAATTTAGAAGTGGTCAAATGCATGGGATGGGAAAATTAAAGTGGCCTGATTTGCACAGTTATGAAGGTGGCTTTAAGAATAACCTTGCTGATGGGGATGGCATTTATCGCTGGCCTGACAAGACCTATTATCAGGGTAGTTTTGCCAAAGGAATGAAACGAGGCAAAGGTGTACAAGTGTGGGCGGACGGGCATCGTTATGAAGGTGATTTCATGGATGACAAAAGGTCCGGCAGCGGCTTAATGAAATGGCCAGATGGGCGTATCTACAAAGGCCAGTTTGCGCTTGACGAAATATCTGGAGTGGGTGAAATGAGCTGGCTCAATGCCGAAAAATACTCCGGTGAGTTTTTAAGTGGAAGCCCCTCTGGGACCGGTATTTATAGTTGGCCAGATGGGGCGATTTATAACGGCTTATTTCGTAAGGGCTTGAAAAGCGGCAAGGGCAAATACAACTATTCCGACGGCCGTAGTTACGAAGGGGAATTTAAGCAAGACCTTCCAGATGGAAGCGGAGACTACTCCTGGCCCAGTGGTGAACGATACCTAGGTGAATTTAAGTCGGGACAAAAGCAAGGTAAGGGCGTGTTCTATTGGGCTGACGGAAGTCGTTACGAAGGGCAATTCTCGAATGATAAAATAAACGGCAAAGGCCTGTGTTACTTTGGTGATAGTGGAGAGGGTTGCGAATTCAAAGATGGAGTGAGAATGGATTAACGCCTACTTTGGCTGGTGGCAGCCTCTCATAGCAGTGGGTTGCCCTGCAGTGCGAAAAATGACTGGCCAGAAGGGTGACAACAGCCTGTTAGAAGAAGGCTGTTGTTCTATAGACCCGCACAGCGAAGTTTTGTTAACGCGCCTCTTTTTGTAACAGCTTAATAAGCGCCGTTGATGCCCTTGCGATTTCTGCAGCAGCCTCCTCGTTTTGACTGATTTCTAGCCATTGTGAGCCAGTTGTTGGGGATCGAAGCCAGCAACTGTTCGTTCCTGTTGAGCATCGATAAGTCACAAATGGATCAACGCCGAAAACATTTAATTTAGAAGTGCTGACAGTCGACCTCGTGTTTGTTTTATTATAGGGGGTGATTTTCTGGCTACTCGTGAGGATGTTGCCTGCCCCGTCATGGCTGAGCCGATAGCGAACCAGCGGGCGTTGCCCTTGCTTAATAATCTTTGCCGCTGGCTTTAACGCATAGGAAGAGAGCATGTCATTAATGTGCTTAAGCAGGGCTTTGCTTTCGCTTTCGGCCAAATAAAGCTGAGTAATGCCTTTTACGTACTGCTTTTCTGAGCTGTCGAGGATGGAGGTTGGTTGAAGGCTGGTCTCTGGGTTGCGCTTCGTCGCTGGTTTGTTTTCACGCCCCCCGCCTCTTTTTTGAATTGCGGTGATAAAGCCAAGCGCCTCATTATACTGAGTGCTGCCTCGCTCGGCATTTTCAATGAATTTCACCAGGTTTGTTGAGGCCGCATCATGCTCATCAAGATGAAACAGCACTGTGCCATACAAAAAGTAGAACTGTTTAGGAAGGTCCGAGCTTAAAGCCTGCGCTTTAGAAAGAAACTCCCTGGCATCTCTGTGGTTGTTCGACTTAAGGGACTCTTCAGCAGCAAGCAGCAGTCGATCCGTTTCAGCGCTCACCGGCAGATTGAGCCCGAAGGCAGGTAAGCCAGTACCGAGTAGGTAGATGAGCACAGCTAGCGTGGGAAAATTTAGAACTTTATGCATTAAACTGACTCCTGCCATAGACATTTATTATGGGGTATTCCCGTAGTGGTATCTGGCATGTGATTGAGGCAATGCCAGCAGGCTCTCGGCAAAGTGACGTCAAGCCCTTTTCAGCGAATTATTCAAACAATAACAAGGAGGTTAGCAGAGATATGCATGTATGCCTAACCTCTGGTAGGCCGCAAAGCGGCTTGAAGCTGAGTACGGGCATGGCGGCCCCCTGCAACACGGCGACCCTTTGCTAAAAAGGCTCTCTTTTGCTGCCTCTTGGGAGGCTCTTTTCACCACGAAAGCTGACCGAGCCCGCTACCCACTATGTGTTTTGAGCGGACTCTTTAAAAGCGTTCTGAAATCGCTTATCAATTGCAGTCACTTTAGGTTTTGAGTTATTCTCCATTGATAGTTTGCTTTGAGCCAGTATTGCCGTGGCAGATTTAGCGGCAAATAAAAAGGTTCCTTGATTGATTCAAAACAATAATGATATTGAAAGGAAGATAAAAAATGAAAAGTGTTATTTTGATCGGTAAGATCGCCACCCTCGCCACATGGGCTATATTGGCAAGCAACATGTTTATCCCAGAATTTTGGGCAAATATACATGCTGACGCGGGCATGTACTTGAATCTTGGTTTTATAGGCTTAGTGCTTATTCATAATTTTGAAGCGCTTTTGTTTATGAACAACAATAGGGGTTCAAGTGAACCAATCTTGTTAGATGGCCTGCAAGTGTTCGCTTTTGGTGTATTTCACACCATGGGCCTAAAAAATGAAGAATCGATAGAGCCCCTCTCTTCTCGGGCAGCCTGACTAAAGCTGACCTGACGGTTTTTGCGGGCTTGTAGAGTGGGGAGATTGCGTGCCAGTATGGGGTTTGACCATATTGGTGCCCCCGATTTCGTCCAAGCTCCCCTCTATTTGCGAAAGAGACTCTTCTATATCTGCTGAGCGCATATGCTTATTGGCAGAAAAATCAAACTGTATCCCATAGCTATACCCGCCTTCTACTTCCTCTATATGACACACAAAGCCCACAACGCTCTTGATATTGATGTTTTTCTTATTGATATTAAACAGCAGTTCCTCGCCAACCCTTAGTCTTTGGTCATGTAAAATGCGTGTTCCAAAGCGGTTAAAGTCCGCCACCTTGATTTTCTGATAACCGCCCAACCGAAATAAGCCTTTACGCTTTACTTCTGCTTGAATCGAACTGCCGTTTAAGCGTTTATTTTGCCTGCGTTCGCTACTTGGTGTCATAGTAAATAAAGTTCTAGTTATGATTATAAAAGAATGGTCAATCAATAGAGTATAGTGTGCCGGTAGGTTTTTGGCGCTTAAGTTTTAACCGTTTTTTTGAGGCCTTTTTTGAGGCCTTTTTTGAGACCTAAGTCTGATAGTTTGCCTATCTGGGACGCGCTTGGTTTGAGTAAATGGGCCGCATTATTGGAATTTCGGGATTTACCCTTCCAAAAGGTGGCAAGGGGGCGTATCTTAACGCGTTGGAGAACATCACCCAAAGGAAGGTGTCGTGCCACTCTGGATATACCTGTATAACTTATTGTTATTAGGTAAGGAGTTAGCACACACGATGGTTTAAGCTTCTGATTAGGGGACCCAAAATTTGATTAAAGTGCTTGTGGTTGATGATCACGATCTGGTTAGAACAGGCATTGCTCGTATGCTTGAGGACGAAGACGGCGTAAAAGTTGTTGGTGAGGCCGGCAGTGGTGAAGACGCCATTAAGCTTACTCGGGAGTTGGCACCAAATGTGGTGCTGATGGATGTTAAAATGCCTGGTATCGGTGGCCTAGAAGCTACCCGAAAAATCTTGCGTGCGAATGCTGAAGTGCGGATTATTGCCGTGACAGCCTGTGCCGAAGAACCATTTCCATCACGAGTTCTGCAGGCGGGTGCAAGTGGTTACCTTACCAAGGGTGCGGGTATAGATGAAATGGTCACGGCGATACGCCAGGTCTACCATGGTCAGCGTTACTTGAGCCCAGAAATCGCCCAGGCGCTTGCGCTAAAGCAACTGTCGCTTGATGGTAAAACAACCCCGTTTGAAACCCTTTCTGAAAGGGAAATGCAAATAGCAATCATGATTGTTAACTGCCAAAAGGTTCAAGATATATCAGACGCGCTGTGCGTCAGCCCAAAAACCGTAAATAGCTACCGCTACCGAATTTTTGAAAAGCTAGAGATCAGCAGTGATGTTGAGCTGACCTTATTGGCAATGCGCCACGGCATCGTGGATTTTGAATCAAGTAACTAAAACTCTGGGGAATAACAAAAAATTCAAAATGACGTTTGACCCCCGCTCCTTTCTTAGTACTCTCACCAGCCATCCTGGCGTTTACAATATGTACAGCCAGGATGATCGCATTCTTTATATAGGCAAAGCTAAAAACCTGAAAAAACGGGTGGCTAGCTATTTTGCATCAAAAGAGCATAGCGCTAAAACCAAGGCCTTGGTTGCCCGCATTGCCAAAATAGAAACAACCGTTACCAGTAGTGAAACAGAAGCGTTGCTGCTGGAGCAAACGCAAATCAAAAAACACCGCCCGCCGTTTAATATAGTCATGCGGGATGATAAATCTTACCCCTATATATTTGTTTCCGAGCACCAAGAATACCCACGTTTAGTCTTTCACCGGGGCGGGAAAAAAGCCAAAGGCCGTTACTTTGGCCCCTACCCGAGCAGTGGGGCGGTGCGCGAAAGCCTCGATATATTGCAGCGTGTCTTTAAGGTGCGGCAGTGCGATGAAAGTTTTTTTTCCAATCGCACTCGGCCGTGTTTGCAAGCCCAAATTGATCGCTGCAGTGCACCTTGTGTCAATGCAATAACCCCTGCAGCCTACCGGCATCAAGTTGATTTGGCCATGCGCTTTCTTCAAGGTAAGAACACTGAAATTATTGAAGAGCTGGTCCAGAAAATGGAGGTAGCAAGCGAAGCACTGGATTTTGAAGGTGCCGCCGGCTTGCGTGATCAAATCATAGCGTTGCGCCGGATTAACGAACAGCAGTTTGTCACCGGTGGTCAGGGCGATGCCGACGTGTTTGGTGTTGAGTGCGCGCCAGGCGGGGTCTGTGTTCATCGCCTTATGGTGCGAGGGGGAAGGGTGATCGGTGGGAAAAACTACTTTCCAAAAGTGCAATACGAAGCCCTAGCGGAAGAAGTGCTCGAAGGGTTTATGCCCCAGTACTACCTGTCCCAAATAGGAGGGAGGACGGCCCCGAAAGAAATAATATTACCCTGCAAACTTGAAGATGCACCCGCCTTGCAAGCCGCGCTGTCAGAGCAGTTTGATAAAAAAGTACAAATACTTTCAAATGTGCGTAGTCAGCGCACGGGCTGGCTTAAAATAGCACAGCTGAATGCCGAGCAAAGTCTGCAAAGCCTACTTACGAGCAAGGAAAGCAGCTACCGGCGTTTTGCGGCCTTACAGGAAGCGCTTCAGCTTGACGAAATCCCTCAGCGGCTAGAATGTTTCGACATTAGTCATACACAGGGCGAAGAAACCGTCGCCTCTTGCGTGGTGTTTGACCGTAACGGCCCCTTAAGATCGGAATACCGGCGCTTTAATATAGAGGGTATAACCCCTGGCGATGATTATGCCGCCATGGAGCAAGCCCTGATGCGGCGTTACTCCAAAGTACTTAAAAACGGTGGTGTGCTGCCCGACTTGATAGTGATTGATGGAGGGAAAGGTCAGATGACGCAAGCACTTCGGGTGAGAGAAGAGTTGCAAATTAACAGCGTAACACTGCTGGGCGTTGCGAAGGGCCCCACAAGAAAAGCCGGGCTGGAGCAACTTTTCTTAAACCATGATAAAGTTCCAACTGCGATCCCCGATGACTCCCCGGCACTTCATCTCATACAGCATATACGTGATGAATCGCATCGATTCGCCATTGCGGGTCACCGTAGTCGAAGAGCTAAAAAGCGGAGGACCTCGGCCCTGGAAGGCATTCCAGGAGTAGGGCCAAAGCGGCGACGTGATTTGATTAATCATTTTGGCGGCATGCAAGAAGTCATGCGTGCGAGTGAAGCTGAATTAACCAAAATCACAGGGATTAGCCCCAAATTAGCAGAAATAATCTATGATGCTCTGCATGGTCATTAATATGGCCGTATTGGAAGTAACGCGGCCCTAATGATGAAGAGTGGGGCGAGTTTAAAGTAATCGCGTTGCATAATGAGAAACACACCGATAAAGTGAATTGATTAAATCCTATGATGTACACACTTCCTAACATGTTAACCCTCTCGCGCATTGTGGCGATACCGGTCATTGTGGCTATCTTTTACCTGCCGGTGGAGTGGAACTTCCTGGTTGCCTCCTTGATCTTTATTGCTGCAGCCTTGACGGATTTATTTGACGGATACTTGGCCCGAAAACTTAACCAAACCACCAAGCTAGGTGCCTTTCTCGACCCGGTTGCCGACAAGTTGATTGTTGCCGTTGCGCTTATCTTATTGGTAGAAGTTTACGCATCTCCCTGGATGGCCATTCCAGCGATCGTCATTATAGGGCGAGAAATCATCATCTCAGCCTTAAGGGAGTGGATGGCAGAATGCGGTCATCGTGCCCAAGTGGCGGTTAGCAACATCGGCAAAGTGAAAACAGTCATTCAAATGTTTGCCATTTCTATGGTGTTGATGGTTGACCCGATTCACCTAGTCACAGGCGGAGACGTATTTTGGCGGTGTGTGTGGTGGATAGGCGTCATCCTTCTCTATATCGCCACTGTGCTGACACTGTGGTCAGCCTATATCTACCTCAAGGCCGCCTGGCCTAATTTGATGAATGCTGATGGCGAAGAATAAGTGTGCAACCTAATGCTTGAGACAAACAAAGTGCTCTTGACACAGGCACATGAACGCGTAAAATGCGTGCCTCGATTGCGGGAATAGCTCAGTGGTAGAGCACGACCTTGCCAAGGTCGGGGTCG
>JAHRVS010000217.1 GCA_019090565.1 Gammaproteobacteria bacterium | reverse complement strand
TAATCATTGCGTGACAGCAGGCGTTCGAGCGCTTTGCGAATCACCTTTTCATCTTCGACGATCAATACCTGGTGCATAGAGTTCACTTGGTTGAATGCGCATGGTGAGAGCAGCAGGTTTAAAAAACCTATTTTGTAACGTTTAGGACACTTCTAAAAATGTACCTGTTACCCGGCAGCTGCGTCACCGGTTAAGGTTCCTGCAAAACGGGCAATCAGTAGATCGTGTACATAAGCCCCGTACTTAAATTTTAGTGTAGGCCCTATACGCTGCGGTTATCGGCAATTGCGTCCTGCATTGCTCTACCTCCTGCATCCATGCAGTCGTCTGTGCTGGGGCTCTTTTACCCCACATAAAAATAGGTTAAAAACGAACTTTTACTATGTTTAGGCACCTTCTTTTGCCACGTTATATTTCTGATAAAGCGTGGCGCAATAATCTGGCTGGCGGTGAATAGCCTGTTATTAAAGATACACTAGCGATTAATGTAACAGATTACTTATTCTGCTGGAACGTTTCTTGTGGTGTGTCTATTTGAAATTAGGACCTTAATAAAGCTGAAAGTGTCAGAGCGCGTGTTTTATGGATCGATATTGTTCTCGCTATTGAAGTCCTCCGGAGTAGGCTGAAGCTCACTGCTTGCCGGAAGGGTAATGGAAAAGCGGGTGCCGGTCCCATTTTTGGTATCGATGGGGCTGGTCACGGAAATATAGCCATAGTGTTCTTCAATAATGCTGTATACGAGTGATAGCCCTAGCCCGGTGCCGTCACCGGGGTCTTTGGTCGTTACAAAGGGTTCAAAAATTTTATCTTGCAGACCAGACAGAATGCCTTCGCCTTCGTCTTCAACATGAATAATCACGGAGTGTGCGTCTTCTTCACAGAATAGATTGATTTCACAGCCGGGGGAGGAGGCATCCTGTGCGTTGCCAATTAGATTGACAAAGACCTGTTGCAGACGTTGAGAGTCACCCATTACCTGCAGGTGCTTTGGAATTTGATTGTGGTATTCGTAGAGTTTTCCAGAGGTGCTTAGGCGTAATAGGTTAATGGCCTCGGTGACGCATTCATAAAGGTTAACCGGGCTGTGCTCTTCGCGACGGGTTTCTCCGCTGTGACTAAAGTTTACCAGGGACTGCACAATGCGAGTAATTCGATTGGTTTGCTCCAGTATTTGGTCTGCGGTATCGAGAACCTCTTCATCGTCGGTATCGTATTGAATGTTTTGGGCAAGGCAGGCGATGCCTGTAACCGGGTTGCCAACCTCGTGGGCAACGCCTGCGGCAAGGCGGCCGATGGAAGCGAGGCGTTCGCTGTGGGTGAGCTCTGATTCAAGCAGGCGTAACTCAGTAAGGTCTTCTACCACGATAACCTGGCTGGATGTTTCGAAAGAAGTGGGTGTGCCAATGGCGGCTTTGTGCAGGATGAGTTCCAGCTCTTTACCCCCAACGGTGATGGTCGCCTGTGGGGAGTAGTCGGATTTATTACGAATAAAATCAATGAGGAACTCTTTCCATGGTTGTTCCAAATGATTGATGCGGGTACCTATGATGCGCGCGCCTTGGTAGCCGGTTAATATTTCCATGGCTTTGTTCCAGGCCTGTATTTTTTCATCTTTGCTGACGGAAAATACACCAACCGGCAGGTCTTCGAGCGTTTGTCGGTGAAAGCGACGCAGGCTATCTAGCTCGGCGGCGAGCCCAGACAGTTTATCCCGATAGGCTTCCATGCGACTTTCCATGCGGTGAATATCTTCCGTCTTGGCTGATTCGGCCTTTTGTTTGTAGGGAATAGCCTGATCCATGATTTCTTGTGCGACGGAGGAGCCAAGGTAGCTGGAAAGATTGGTTTCTAGGCGGTCACGTAGACGAATGAGGGCATACGCACGTGGTTCATCGGCATTGAGCTTAAGCTCTGTGAGTGCGTGCTTGACCTCGCGTTCAGCCATGCTGGCACCGAGTCTCGCCGACAGGCTGGGGATGAATTCGGACGCGGAGCTCACTGAGAGCTCCCATTGGCTGGATTGTTGTCGGGTATCCAGTGCGCAAACTTCTGCCGCGCGTTGTTCTTCTTCGCTGCTAGGGGTGAGGAGAGAGACCAGTGTAAAGGTGATGGCGTTGCCGGCGATGACGATAAACCCTTCCACGTAGAGGATTTCTTCGTTAAATAAGCTGGCCATGTTCATAGCAAGGACCGTAGAGGCTTGTGTGTGGGTCATGGCCGGCCAAAGGAAGTGAATGACCCAGAGAAAAAAGCCCACCGTTAGTCCGCTTAAAACGCCCTGCCGATTTGCCTTGTTCCAGAACAGTAGACCAAGAATGCCGGGCACAAAATTGAGTGTGGCGGTGTAAGAAATGGCACCCAGCTCGGAGAGATTCAAATGGCTGCCAAGCACGAGGTAAAGGCCGAAGCTTGCTAGGATGATAGCGCTGATAATCACTCGTTTACTAAATCGTATCCAAAGCAGGGAAAGGCGGTCAACGGAGGGCCGGTATATGGGAAGGGCCAGGTGGTTCAGACACATTTCAGAAAGCGCCAGTGTGACAACGATGATAATGCCGCTTGCCGCGCTTAAGCCGCCGATAAAGGTGAGCAGCGGCAGGAGGCGTGAGTCACCGGCAAGGGTTATGCCCAGCGTAAAATATTCAGGAGAACCGGGGACCTGCAATTTAAGGCCGGCCCATAGAATCGGGGGAATGCAAAATGACAGGAGGAACAGGATGAGAGGGAAACCCCAGCTGGCAGGCAGTAATGAACGAGGGTTGGTGCTTTCTGTAAACGTCATTTGGTACATGTGGGGCATGACAATCGCGGCAATAAAGAAAGTAAGAATGAGGCTTCGCCATGGGCCGCCATCCAGGGGGGCATAAAGCATCTCCAGGGCGTAGGGGTTGTCGTTGAGCCAGTTCTGCAAATCAACGGGGCCATCGAATACTTTAAATACTGCGTAGGCGCCGATGATAAGCATGATGATGACTTTTATCACGGTTTCGAAAGCAATGGCTGCGACGAGCCCTTCGTGTTTTTTGCTTCTACCGCCTTTGGTATGTCCGCCGTACATCGATGTAAACAAGATAATTAAAATACAAAAACACAGGGCAATGGTGCTTTCGCTGGTGTTTTTGTTGAGCATAGAAACAGATTGTGCCACCGCTTGGATTTGTATAACGAGTAGAGGCAAAAGCCCCAATACGAGAAAGCCTGTGGCGCTGACGCCGGCCATTTTGCTGCGATAGCGGTAGGCGAATAGATCAGCCAAGGAGTTAAGCTTGTAGGTATGGGCAAGTCGCAAGAAGGGAGCAAGGGTGATGGGGGCGATGAGAAAGGCGCCTGCGATTCCTAAGTAGTAAGCGAGAAAGTTGTAGCCATTCTCATAGGCAAAGCCGACGCTGCCATAGAATGCCCACGCACTACAGTAAACCCCCAGTGAAAGGATATAAATACTGGGATGGCGACTAATCCTGCGAGAAATGATGCCTTTTTCAGTGCCGTAGGCGACTAGGAACAAGACGAGTAAATAGCTACCCCCTACGAGGATGAGTTCTAAAACGCTAAAATTCATCAAGGTCTCGGCTGCGAGTGATCCAGAAGGAGGTGGCAATTAATCCGGCCCAAATCAGGTAGGGGCGGTACCAGGCTGTCCCGCCCTCTGTCCACCAATGGGTGATAATAGGGGTGATCAGGTAGGCGCCAATGATGAGTAAAATTAGCAAACGATCAATATACATAACAATGTCCTAGTGAAGGTGTCGCGTATTAAAGGGCGCTTCTAAAAATGTACTTTCCACGTGCTAGCTGCGTTCTTGAACCCTTGTGGTTGCCCAATACACTGCGGCTCTCTGCAGTTGCGTCCTGCATTGCTCTACTTTTTGAATCCATGCAGTCTTCCGTGCGGGGCTTTCTTGTTCTCACATGAAAATTGCTGTTTTTAAAAATGCCCTAAAGTAGATGTTGCGGGCAAAGGCTGCTGCGTTGCTTCGAGAGCAAAGAAGGGTTCCAGTTATTGTTGGCCCACAGAAGGATATCGTCAAGGTTGTTTGAGCGTAGTTCTTTAGGGGGGTGGAGCTGCAAAGCAGCTAATGCATGGAGCAGTGTGGGCCGCGGATCTTGTTGCGACAAGGGCAAAGCCTGGTTTTGCTTGCTGAGTTTTTGCCCTGTTTCGTTTACGACGATTGGCAGGTGTGCGTAACAAGGCATGGGGTAGCGCAGAGCACGATAGAGGGCAAGCTGGCGAGGGGTGTTGTCTAACAAATCACTACCGCGCACGACATGGGTAACTCCTTGTGCGTGATCATCACACACTACGGCAAGCTGGTAGGCATAAAGTTGGTCTTTACGTTTGATGACAATGTCGCCGACGTCCTTGCGTAAGTGTTGACAGTATTGGCCTTGTATTTGATCGTGGAAACAGAGTTCTTCATCATCGATTCTGAAGCGGATGGCGCATGGGCTGTTTTGTGGCTGGAGGTGGTTTCGGCAGGTGCCGGGGTAGATGTGGTGGGAACCCTTGAGTTGGGAGCGGCTGCAAGAGCAGTAAAAGCCTCTGTTTAAAGCCAGTAGCTGTTGGCAGTGGTCTTCGTAGAGGGCATGGCGTTGATGTTGGTAGAGGACGTCTTCATCCCAGAATAAATGAAAGCTCTCTAGGGTGCGCAGGATGCTGGCACTGGCGCCGACTTGCTCTCGAGGAGGGTCGAGGTCTTCGATGCGAACTAGCCAGCTACCATTGTGCTGCTGGGCATCTAAAAAGCTGCCTAGTGCGGCGACCAAGGAGCCAAAGTGAAGTGGGCCAGTGGGGGACGGGGCAAAACGGCCACGATAAGGCGTTAGCAGTTTACTGTTAACGCCCAAGTAACCTTGCTACCCAACTATCTGTTTTTCTTTGATTTCATCCAGCGTTTTACAGTCGATGCATTGCGTGGCAGTTGGGCGGGCTTCAAGGCGCTTAATGCCAATGTCAATGCCGCAAGTGTCACAAAAACCGTAATCTTCTTCCTGCAACTTTTTCAGGGTTTTTTCGATTTTTTTGATTAGTTTGCGCTCTCGATCTCGGGTGCGTAGCTCAAGACTAAATTCTTCTTCTTGTGAGGCGCGATCACTGGGGTCGGGCAAGCTGCCTGCGTCGTCTTTCATGTGATCAACAGTGCGGTCCACTTCTTCCATCAATTCATTGCGCCAGTTTTCTAGAATAGACTTAAAGTGTGCACCTTGTTTTTCGTTCATATATTCTTCACCCTTTTTTTCTTTATAGGGGGTGAAGGCTTGATAAGTATCTTTTGCGGGAGACGTTTTTTTTGTCGCCATGACGGGCCTCGTTTACATCCAAGTTTTTCTGGCGTGCATCTATAACAGTGATCCAAGGTTTTCGCAAGTTTAGACGCAATTTTTAAGGTTTTATTGTAGTTGTTTTGTGAGAGACGTCAATTGGTGACAAAAATACAGTTCTCTAGGGAGCTTAGCAGGCTGTTAAAAAAGGATGAAATCACCCTTGTTCAGGTTAATATGGTCTTTTTTTGTGATGACGTCCCATTTTCTATTTTCTGGGCATGTGCTGTGAGGATCGAAGTCATTGATTGAGCAAGAGCTACCCCGGCGCTGGGCCAAACGTGTAGACCGAGTGGCCCCTTTTCGCGTGATGGAAATACTCACTAGAGCAAAACAGTTGGAGAGCGAAGGGGCTGATATTATTCACATGGAGGTGGGAGAGCCTGACTTTCCGACGCCTAAGCCTATTGCGGAAGCCGCTGAGCGGGCTTTGGCGGCAGGAAAGACCCATTACACCTCTGCATTGGGGCTGCCAGAGTTACGTGAAAAAATTGCGGATTATTATTTTTCAACTTATGGCGTGAGGGTGAAGCGGGATCAAGTGGTGGTGACAACGGGTGCATCGGGAGCGTTGTTGCTGGCGGCTGCTTTATTGGTCAATCCTGGGGATAATTTGCTTATGGCGGACCCAGGTTATCCCTGCAATAGGCACTTTTTACAGCTGGTGGGCGGTGAAGCCATGATGGTGCCGGTGGATGCAAATAATGGCTACGGGCTCACGCCGGAGCTGTTGGCGAAACACTGGACCCCTACGAGCTGCGGTGTTTTGCTCGCCTCACCGGCGAACCCGACAGGGGGAATATTGAGCAAACAAGTGCTCAACGACCTGGGTGACGTGGTGCGGGCTCGGCAAGGCTGGATGATCGTTGATGAAATTTACCACGGCCTGACCTATGGAAGCTCGGTTCATACCGTGCTGGAAAGTTGCCCAGATGCCATTGTGATAAATAGTTTTTCAAAATACTTTGGCATGACAGGTTGGCGATTGGGTTGGATGATTGTGCCAGAGGCCTTGGTGCCGGGTATAGAAAAGCTGGCCCAAAATTATTTTATTTCACCGCCGACGGTTTCCCAGTATGCCGCCTTAGCCGCTTTTAACCCACTGGCTCAGCAGGAAATGGAAGAGAGGCGTTTGGCTTTTAAAGCACGCCGAGACTTTCTGTTACCGGCGCTGAGGGGGCTGGGGTTTGACATTCCTCATTGCCCTCAGGGTGCGTTTTACCTGTATGCAAATGCTCAACGGTTTACCGAAAATGGTTACGCGTTTTGTTACCAGCTGCTTGAGGAGGCGGGGGTTGCGGTGACCCCAGGGATTGATTTTGGTTGCCACCGTACCCAGCAGATGATTCGCTTTGCTTATACGACTTCTATCGACCGCTTACAAATTGGCGTAGACCGTATCGAGAAGTTTTTAAGTCGATGAAATTTTCAGAATCTTTGCTCCAAGCGACCCTGGTGAAACGTTATAAACGCTTTCTTGCTGATATTGAGCTGGAAAGCGGAGAGGTCATTACTATCCACTGCCCAAATACGGGGTCTATGCGTCGCTGTGGCACGCAAGGCAGCCCAGTGTGGATTTCCCGAAGTGACAATCCAAAGCGCAAGTACCCTCATACGTGGGAGCTGGTAAGGGTGGAGGGCGGCCACTTGGCCTGCATCAACACCCATCGGGCGAATGCCTTGGTTAAGGAGGCGATTTTGGCCGGTGATATTAAAGCGCTTTGTGGTTATGGGTCGGTTCGTGCAGAGGTGCCTTATGGGGAGGAACGCAGCCGTATCGATTTTTTATTGGACGCCCACAAGCAATTGCCCCAATGTTATGTGGAGGTTAAAAGTGTCACTCTGGGTATGGAAGGTGGGCGAGGATTATTCCCCGACGCGGTCACCACCCGAGGTGCAAAACACTTGCGTGAATTAATGGCAGTGAAAGAAAAGGGCGCAAGGGCTGTGCTTTTTTTCTGTGCGCTTAACAGTGGAATTGAATCTGTTGAGCCGGCGGATGAAATTGACCCTGAATATGGTCAATTGTTACGTGAATCTGTGAAATGCGGGGTGGAGGTCATGGCTTATGCATCGGAAATTTCCCCCGATGCCATAAACCTGACTCACGCAATTCCGGTTATTCTATGAGTTTTACTTGATGGCCTCAAAATCTTGCAATACCAGCCGGTATTGTTCGGGTTCTAGGCGAGGCCCAAAGGTTGAAACGGTGATGGATGCGGCATAACTGGCTAATTTTCCGGCTTCTTCGAAACTCAAGCCGTGGGTAATGCCATAAAGAAACGCGCCCGCGAACATGTCTCCAGCACCATTGGTGTCAACGGCTTTGGCAGAATAGGGGGCGATATCAATGATTTTTTCACCATCATAAAGTAGTGCGCCTTCGGCGCCTCGAGTGACGGCAAACTGCTTGGCGGATTTTTTAAGCACGTCAATGGCATCGTCGAGTGACTGGCAGCCGGTCCAAATCAGGGCTTCTTCTTGATTACAAAAAAGCAGGTCGACACCTTCGCCAATCATTTCCTCTAACCCAGGTTTGAAGTGTTCGACCATGCTGGGATCAGAAAAAGTGAGGGCCACTTTTTTGGTGTTCTTTTCTGCAATAGACTTGGCTTTAATGGCCGCAGCGCGAGCGCTGTCAGAGGTGACCAGATAACCTTCAATGTAGACGTATTCGGACAACTCAATCAGGTCGGGCACGAGTTCCATTTCACTGATGCCGCCGGCAATACCAAGACAAGTGAGCATGGTGCGTTCTGCATCAGGGCTGACCATCACAACGCAGCGGCCGGTGGTGCCGGCTTCACGCTCGACTTTTAGGTTGCTGTGAATACCGGCTGCGGCCAAATCGTGGGCGTAAAAATCACCCGGCTCATCCGCTGCAACTTTACACGATAAAAAGGTTTTTCCGCCAAAGCACTGGGTGGCCATTACGGTGTTTGCTGCTGAACCACCACTGGCGCGTTTTTTTAACCCATAGCGGGACTTGAGTGTGTCGATCAAGGTTTGTTGTTCGGGTGCTTCTACCAGCGTCATTTGACCTTTGGTAATGCCTTCTTCGACGAAGAGGGCATCGCCGACCTCGAACTCTTTATCTACAATCGCATTGCCGATGGCGTAAACGTGATAACGGGTCATAGGGCCTCCTGGTAGGGGGTGATAAATGTAGTAGGGGGTGATGAATGGGTGCTTATATCAAAGAGTATAACTGCTTCACAAAAGTTTGGCGCAGACTTGTGGGTGCCTCAGGTAGAATACGCGGCTATATTTGTGCTTTTAAGGGGAGTTTCAAAAATGATTTTTTCACGCAGATAACTGCGTCACTGGTTAAGGTTCCTGTAAAACCGGCATACACTGCGGTTTTCTGTGAGAGACTTTTTTGCTCTTACATAAAAATTATTATTTTTAGACACTACTTTAAAGGTGCTCTTAATTAAGCCCCGTATAGAGGGTTTAGACGGATAAGCGTGTATGGCAGGTAAAAAAAAAGGCGTTGCGGGTAAGGGAAAGCGCGGCAAAAAACGCTCACCAACCCCAAAAAAGGGGACTTTCGGGGGGGGTAAAGGGCGGCTGCGTGCCATGCTGTCTGCCATGTTTGCGGTGTTTTTATTGCTGGGTGTGGGGCTGCTTTTTCTTGATTGGAAGCTGCAGGCGCGCTTCGATGGCAAGCGTTGGTCTTTGCCCGCCAAAATATACGCACGGCCGCTAGAGTTATACAGCGGCCTATCTCTGACTGCCGATGCCTTAGAGGCGGAGCTAGTGCGGATGCGTTATCGCCATGATCCCGCCGTGAAGGAGCCAGGTAGTTATCACCGCAGGGGTAATCGGGTACATTTTTTCACCCATGATTTTCAGTTTCTCGATGGTTTAGAGCGCCAGCGTAAGGTGCTGGTGACATTCTCCGGTGACCAAGTGAAGGTTATTCGTCATTTGCCAGTGGGTAATGAGCGGGCTGAAACCCTTGACTTGTTGCGCCTTGAGCCAATGCTGATTGGTGGGTTCTATCCGTCTCACAATGAAGACCGTGCCTTGATTCAGCTCAAGGACGTGCCGCCACTGCTGATTGAAACCTTGCTCACGGTGGAAGATCGCGATTACTTTGAACACAGCGGCATTGCCTGGTCGGGAATCGCACGGGCAATGTTGGTGAATCTTCGCGCGGGAAAAATAAAACAGGGTGGCAGCACCTTGACTCAGCAGTTGGTGAAAAATTTCTATTTGACCGATAAGCGTAGCTATTGGCGTAAAGCCATCGAAGTTGTTATGGCCATGTTGCTGGAACTGCATTATGACAAAGCGGAAATCCTTGAGGCTTATTTAAACGAAATTTATTTGGGGCAAAACGGAGCAAAAGGGGTTCACGGCTTGGGTTTAGCCAGTTCTTATTATTTTGGTCGTTCACCTCAGCAGCTTAAATTGAACCAGATTGCTTTGTTGGTGGGTATTATCAAAGGCCCCTCTTTGTATGACCCCAGGCGTCACCCCAAACGAGCGACGAAGCGCCGCAATCAGGTTTTGTCGATATTACGAGAGCAGGGCGTGATTACTGAGGTGGATTACAACCGCGCGTTTCAGGCACCTTTGAGCATTGCTCGCAAACCTCGCAGTAACTCTCCTTACCCAGCTTATATGGATTTGGTGAAACGTCAGTTGCGTCGAGATTACAACGACAAAGATATTAGCACTGAAGGCCTGCGGATTTTTACCAGTTTGGACCCGGTGTTGCAGGGTGCAGCGGAAAAGGCCATGCAAAAGCGCCTAAAACAGTTGGAACGGGCTTACCAGTTACCAACCAAAAGTCTTCAAAGCGCGGTGGTGATCACCTCTGCCGATGGCGGTGAGGTGCTAGGGTTGATCGGTGGGCGGGATGTGCGATTGCCTGGGTTTAATCGTGCGCTGGATGCCGAACGTCCAATCGGTTCTCTATTAAAACCGGCCATTTATCTTACGGCGTTAGAGGATTACACCCGTTACCACTGGGGCAGTTTGATTGAAGACGCCCCTATCGAAATTACAGCAGAAGACGACAAGTTGTGGGCGCCGCAGAACTATGACCGTATCAGCCATGGCCAAGTTACGTTACTGGAGGCCTTGGTTCGGTCCTACAATCAAGCTGCTGCTCGCCTGGGAATGGAACTGGGTTTGCCTCAGGTGCTGAAGACGGTCAAGCGCATGGGTATCACCAGGGACTTGCCTGCATACCCGGCAGTGTTATTGGGCGGGACAGGCATGACGCCGGTTGAAGTGACCTCTTTTTACCAAACCATTGCCACGGGAGGGTTTAATACCCCTTTACGGGCTATTCGCGAAGTTCTGGCGGCAGATGGTAAACCTTTAAGCCGGTACCCCTTTACGGTGGGGCAACGTTTTGAGCCGCAAGCCATTGCGTTGTTAACGGAGGGATTAAAAGCTGTAATGCGAGAAGGTACTGGGAAGGGGGCTTATACGGTGCTGCCAGATCACCTTGAGGTTGCAGGTAAAACTGGCACTACCAACGGTTTGCGAGACAGTTGGTTTGCAGGCTATTCTGAAGATTATCTCACCGTGGTTTGGGTGGGGCGCGATGATAACGGGAAAACCCCTTTAACGGGTTCGAGCGGTGCTTTGCGGGTGTGGGCGGATATCATGCATAAGATGGGCGCACATTCACTGGAGCCCTATCAGGGCGAAGATATTCAGCAGGTTTGGTTTGACCCTGTCTCTCAATTACGCACGGGCAGGCGTTGCGAAGGGGCTATGCACCTACCCATGCACCACACGTCGATACCCGATCAGTGGACGTCTTGCGGGCAGAGCGACAAGCTGATTAATCGTATTAAAGGTTTTTT
>JAHRVS010000216.1 GCA_019090565.1 Gammaproteobacteria bacterium | reverse complement strand
TTTGCCGTCAAAGCAAAAACACCATGGCCGCCGTGTTCAAAATCAAGCCACAAGAACGGCACCGTGGGATAACGTGCTTGCAGTGCTTCGTCAGAATTACCTACCTCCACCACCAGCAAGCCTTCTTCGGTTAGATATTTATCCGCTTGCGCTAATATTCGCGACACAATATCCAGGCCGTCATCCCCTGCTGCTAAGGCAAGGGTTGGCTCATGCTGATACTCTTTGGGGATCGATGCCATTTCATCAGCGCCAACATAGGGCGGGTTGCTGACAACCAGATCAAACCGAGCGTCTGTTAATCCGTCAAAAAGATCCGACTCGATTAATGTTAAACCTTCATCAAGGTTATATGCAGAACGGTTGATTTTTGCAACATCAAGCGCCTCCCTAGAGATATCAGAAGCCAACACATTTACTTCAGGGTAGGTCAGAGCTGCGAGTATGGCAATACAGCCACTGCCGGTACATAACTCTAAAATAGAAGCCGGCCCTTCTTCTCCAAACCAGCTTGGCAAGCCCTCTTGCAGAAATTCTGCCAGAGGGGAGCGTGGAATCAATACACGTTCGTCGACAAAAAACTCCATGCCGCCAAACCAGGCTTTATTGGTTAAATAAGGTGTTGGGACATGCTCTTCTATTCGAAGCCGCACCCGCTCAGCCAAGCACTTGCGCTCTGATAGAGTTAGGCGGGCATACAACAACTGCGAATCAATATCAATCGGCAGGTGCAACGATGGCAAAACCAAAGCAAGCGCCTCATCCCACGGATTATCGGTACCGTGCCCTAAATAAACCTTACTGCGCTCCAAACAGCTAGCAGTCCAGCGCAAAAAATCAACAACGGTTTGAAGGCCTTCCACTGCTTCTGACTCGTTTACTTGCACTGAGCGCACCCTCCTCTAGAAAAGCGTTCAGTATACCTGATGTTTAACCAATTCAGCGCATCGAAAATTAAAGTATGGTGGTGCACAACCCCCATAGCGGGTATGATTCGGAGCTTCATTTAACAAAATCGAAACCAAATACGAGACACAGGCAAGATGGAAAAATCTTACGCGGCCATCATCAAGGCAACCGGTGAAGATATTAACCGACCCGGCCTCATCGATACCCCCAAACGAGCGGCAAAAGCCTTTCAGTATCTCACTCACGGTTACGATAAAACCCTGACTGAAGTCGTCAATGGTGCCATTTTCCCATCAGACACCGATGAGCTAGTTGTTGTAAACAACATCGAACTCTACTCATTATGCGAGCACCACCTGCTACCATTCATTGGCAAATGCCACGTAGGCTACCTCCCTACAGGGAAGGTAATAGGGCTTTCAAAAATAGCGCGAATTGTCGACATGTTCGCCAGACGGCTTCAAATCCAAGAAAACCTCACCAAAGAAATTGCTGAGGCCATAATGACCGTGACCGACGCATCCGGCGTCGCCGTTATTGTTGAAGCCAAACACATGTGCATGATGATGCGCGGCGTAGAAAAACAAAACTCCATGATGAAAACATCTGTGATGCTAGGAAGACTGAGAGAAGATCATCGCACTCGCGCAGAGTTTTTATCCCTGATCAATAACTAAAAACAGGGGCCCTACGGCCCCCTCCTGCCTAAATACTAGCCCGCTTTACGTGCCTTTTGTTTTAGAATCTTTTTAGCTTTTTGCTGCGAAGGTATCCGCTCAACAAGGTGCCCGTATTGGCGCAAGCCCTTGTGCTTCGCATAAAACCGAACCGCCTGCAACCAGGCGCCTTCCCAACCATGCGCATCAATCGAAAATGTGGTACAAACGGGCTTCTCTTCTATCTTCGACATGCAGTTCACCTGAAACACCGTATAGTCGTAGCTTTTTGCTCCGCGAACGGTGCGCTTACTACGCACGCTAATGCCTTTTACCCCCAAAGGATCTCCAGCACGATTACTCGGAATGCTTTCCCTCTCCCGAGAACGACGCGCTTTCGTTTGTTGTTTTTCTAACTTTAAATCCAGCTTCTCGGCGCTGGATTCCACCACCGCCCTATCTTTACCCTTCAGCCTTTTGCCATTTCCCAAAAGAGAGAAATAGTGCTGATGGGGAACACCCCCGATTACACGACGAACCCGGTAGCCAAAAAACGAATCATTATCAATTAAATAGACGCTCATAATCCCTTGTCTTTATTATCGAAACCTCACACTAAAACGCATAACGCCAAAGCAAAGTTTTCTTATTAGTCTCGGGAAGCTGGACCTACGGGGTATACCCATTGAAAGAAAAAACGAACTAAACAGGTAATTTGACCGTAAAAAAAGGTAAAACAAAAAGCATCATCCTTAATCTTAAAGCCTAACAAACTGGGGCAACCCCAATCCAATATGCTTCCATCCCTGGTCGTACATACTGCTAACTACTCCTAAAAACGCATCCTTCTGTAACGTGAACAACAAACACTTCATGCCATCATTCCGCTCTCCCTCAAATTTGCGCAATCTGAGTAGTTACCACTTTATTGCTATCGGCTTACGCTTAACGCCACGATTAAGCCAGTCATCATCATATCTGCTTAGTGCAATAAATTAAACATTTTCCGCCTAAATTCTTGCGACCGTTTGTCGCTTTTTCCCAGTAAATCAAAGGTCTTTAGCAATACAATTTTTGACTCGCCCGATTTGTAGGAGCCATGAGATTGAAATAAACGCCAAGCCAAATCGAGGGTGTCATCAAAGCGCAACGCTTCGGCCATCATCGCAGCAAGGTAATAGAGCGCATCCGCATCGCCTGGACTATTCTCTAGTTGCTTCGCGTAATCGACATCAGCAGGCGCATCATCCAAAATTTCAGCAAAGTAAAATCTCGCCTCAATGCGCTTGCCTTCTTCGGTATCTTTCTCAAAGTCACTTAAATCCTCAAAGCGCTCTTTTGCGGTAGCAAGCTCCTGGCCCGCCATATACAGCTCTATCGCTAGATACTTATAGGTGCGGTCCGCTGGATAGGCCGTCAAAGCTTCTGAAAGCAGTTGCTGGGCATCACTGAGGTCACCCGAAGCAATTGCCGTACGTATATTCTCCTCTGGGGTCTCTGCCGGAGCATCATCAGGTTCTACGTGCTGATCCAATAACTCACGGATGACCCCAACGGGCTGTACGCCACTTAATTCTCCAGCGATCTGACCATCAACGATTAATTTAAGCGCTGGTAAGCTCTGCACACCCAGCTGAGAAGCCAGCTCCTGTTGCGCTTCTGCATCAAGCTTGGCAAGTATAAAGCGTCCTGCATACTGCTCTACCAAGTTTTCTAGAATAGGAGTCAGTACTTTGCAAGGTTCACACCAGTCGGCCCAAACATCGAGCAAAACAGGGGTAGTGGAAGACGCCTCCAATACAGCTTGCTGTATGTTTTCAGGAGTAACGTCAATGATATAAGAGTTCTGATCAAGGGAAGAATTCATAGGCAGCGGCCTTCTAATTTATTGATATTTAGGGGGGGGGCAAATAGACAAACGCCCCGCGCAGCTGCCAGACTAATGATTTTAGCGAGCAGCAAATAGAAGAGTACAGAGACAGGGGTGCAACGAAGACAAAGCAAAAACAGCTGAATTCAAGCTTCTAAAAGCTCTCTCCAGCGCTCAGCCTTTTCTCCACTGACCATTACGCCAAGCCTTCCTTTGCCATAAGCATCTGTTAGGCATCGTGCCGCACGCTTGCACCCGCCTTCTGCCGCCAAGGCATACCAGTGGAGCGCCAAGCGCGTGTCTTTACTGTACAGCTCAAGGCCTAGCTCATAGATTCGCCCCAGCTCATACTGTGCATCAGGGCTATCGCGTTTGGCTGCGCAAGCCAAATACTCAATCCCTTTGCGCTTGTCCGTTCTGGTGGCACCATGACGCAGCAGCAGGGTACCCAGCTGAGTCATCGCTCGCAGGTGGCCTCGGTCAGCCGCCAATCTTAAGCTTTTTATGCAATATTTAGGAGGAAGCTCGCTACTGTCATTCGCAATGCCATCAAGAGCTCGGCTTGCAACTTTAAAGCAAACACTTGCCAACAACCCATCACTTTTGGCAACCAGCGTTTTATCTGCCATTAGAGCGAACCCGTCTTTGAAGTTTGTGTGATAGGAACAACGCCTATTGCGCCGCAAAAAGCGATACAGGCATCCATCTATTATTCGAAAGAGTCGCAAAGTAGAAGCTACCCCAAGAATCGAGCGAAAGCATACTGCCTTAAATTATAAAATGGCAGCATTTTTTAATGTTTTTTTACAAAACTGACATATTCACTTACAAGGGAAAACCTTCTTCTTAATGCCTGCCACCCAACCAAGGCAATACCCTCATCAATTCAGCGAGATACCAAGCCCTCCTGTTCCACCCGTCCCCAGGCCTCAACCCGTAACATGCCGACTCCAGTCGTAGCGAAGCACCCGCTAAATTTGGTTTCCTGCCCTTACTCTACCTCCGCATCCCTTCACAAGATGGTTAGCTGCTATACCTTAGAGAACGAGTTCGATTGAACATAAACCAACCACCTCGAGAAGGGATTGAGCACAGCAATCCCAATAGAAATTCTGAGGCGGGGCTAATCTTGAGGTAAAGGATGTACAGGATTTTAGCAGCGATGACCTGGCTTATATTTGCCTCCCCTTGCGCCCATTCCGCCTCGGCCTACCTTCAATTAGGCGGCTGGTCTAAGCACTTCCAAAACAACCAAGTCTACAATGAAAGCCACAACACAACAGGCATTGAGGTGGAGTTCGATACGAAATCAGACTCCACGTTTGGCTTTCTTATCTCTTCCTTTGAAAACAGCCATTGGGCTGAGTCTCGGCACATGGCATTCACTGCAAAACATTGTTACCAGCCTTTTGCATTCAGCAAGGCCTGCCTAGGGCTTTCAGCCGGTGCCGTAGACGGTTATCGTAAAATCAAAGGCGGAGGATTCTTTCCTGCTATCATCCCTAAATTGAACCTCGAATACAGAAAGGTCGGTGTTGAGTTACTATGCGTACCGGCCATTCACAGCACCGCATCCTTCTGCGCAGTCCAGGGACGACTAAACATGGGGCATTTCTAGCAGATTACTGAAATTCTACTGCCTAAAAGTCGAAAAATTATTAGCAGTAATTTGCGAATCGGAGCGATAGGGGTTGATATCGATACCCCCGCGCCGAGTATATCGCGCATAAACGCTCAAATATTCAGGCTTACAGCATCGCTTGATATCCATAAAAATTTGCTCGACACACTGTTCATGAAACCCATCGTGATTTCGATATGAGATAATGTATTTAAGCAAGCTCTGATGGTTTATTTTATCTCCCTGGTATTCAACAACCAGAGTACCCCAGTCAGGCTGACTCGTAACCGGGCAATTTGAGCGCAATAAGTGACTATGCAAGACCTCTGACACGTGTCCCGCCATATGTTCTATCTGCAGCAGGTCTCGGTTTAACGAATAGACATCCGTTTCAATCTCGAGGGCGTCAATGCAGAGACCCGGCACCTTGGTTCGAGAAAAAACGTGAAGACTTTCATCTGGTAAAATAATACGCACTGATACGGGAGACCTCACTAAAACAGAAAGGTCTAGCTCGATCGTTTCGCCAACATCATGCCGATTTTCAAAAGAAGTGTGGCAAAAAGAATTCAGATAGAGTTTCAAGCTTTTTGACTCCACCATATACGGGGAACTCGCAGGTACTTTTATTTCTGCGACAGCAACCACTGGCTTCCCCGTTAATTCAAGCCAAGAAAGCTCGTAGGCATTCCATATATCCACCCCTTGAAAGGGTAAATTATCTCCAGAAATACCCAGATGTTCACGTCCGTCACTACGTAGCAGGCCACACAGCAAGGATGGCTTATAGGTATTTACATATTCGCTGGTCTTACCCAGTGGAAGGTTATCTGTGGAATGCACGCATGTTCTCCATTTTTTCAATGCCGCCGTGTAAGATTAGTGCCAACTGCAGGTCGACACATCAATAGAATCAAGCCAGTCTCACACGAAAAAACGCGGCTTATAATAATTCAAGCGCTACCGTAAAGGGGGTTAATTACCTTACTGACGAATCCCCACGCCTCGGTGCAGCAACCATAGGGCAAACGCCGTAAATATTGCGACAAAGAAACCAATCATTCCAATTGAAAAGTACACATCGACATCAGAAACACCCAATATTCCATAACGAAAAGCATTCACCATGTATACAATCGGGTTGGCCATTGACACCATTCGCCAAAACTCAGGCAATAAATCCAGGGAGTAAAAAACACCACCCAAGTATGTAAGTGGCGTCAATATAAAAGTGGGAACAATGGCGATATCATCAAATTTGTTAGCAAAGACCCCGTTTATAAACCCAGCTAACGCAAACAGCACCGCCGTTAAAAAAACCACCAAAATTGTTATTAAAATATGTTCAACATGTAGCTTCGTAAAAAATAACGATAGCAGTGATACGAGAACCCCCACCAAAATGCCCCGCACGGCCCCACCGATAACAAAACCAAAAAGGATCACCCAGCTAGGCATAGGAGAAACCAAAATTTCTTCAACGCAATTCTGGAACTTATGACTATAAAAGGACGATGCCACGTTCGCATACGAATTCGTAATAACCGACATCATAATAAGCCCAGGCACCACGTATTGCATGTAATTAAAGCCGCCCATTTCACCAATTCGGCTGCCAATCAAGCTACCGAAAATAACGAAATACAGCGTCATAGTAATGGCTGGGGGAACCAATGTTTGTACCCATATTCGCATAAATCGTCGAACCTCTTTATGCACTAAGGTATACAATGCAACAACGGTTTCAGTGTTATTCATAAGGATATTTTCAGTTTAGAACCCCTTTAAAAACAATAACCTTTAGGCACCTTAACCGATGACACAGTTATCGCATAAAAAATGCATTTCTAGAGGAGGCCTTAATTGTTATAGGGCCCAACAGGGCTCAAGGTAACTCAGAATTATTTACCAAACTGATAAATAATTCTTCAAGTCTATTCGATTTATTTCGCATACTTGTCACTTTAATTCCCTGCTCGGTCAGCAAAGCAAAAAGCCGGTTCACACCACAGGATTTATCGACATCGACATTCAGCGTGTAATCATCCACGCGTATACAGGCATATCCTTGGAGTACCGGCGCTTCTATAAGCGGCTCTTCTACGTCTAACACCAGTGTCTCGACATTCAACTGCTTCAAAAGCGACACCATCGAGGTATTGCTAATAATTTTCCCGTTATCAATGATCGCTATATTCTTACAGAGGTTTTCTGCTTCTTCAAGGTAATGCGTGGTGAGAATTATGGTCGTTCCTTGCTGATTCAGCTCCTCCAGAAATGTCCACATTGTACGTCGCAGCTCTATATCAACCCCTGCAGTAGGCTCATCAAGAATCAAAAGTTTCGGTTCGTGAATCAATGCTCTGGCTATCATTAAACGACGCTTCATTCCACCGGAGAGCATACGGGATGGGCTATCGCGTTTTTCCCAGAGGCCCAGTGCGCGTAAATATTTTTCTGTATTTAATTTCGCTTTTGACACAGGAATACCATAGTAACCCGCCTGCGTAATCAAAATATTGTAGACCGTCTCGAATTGGTTAAAGTTGAACTCTTGAGGAACTAAACCAAGTTCTTGTTTCGCTTTCGATAAGGAAGTGTCGATATCATTCCCAAATATTTTCACCTCACCCTCTGTTTTATTGACCAAAGAGCTAATAATACCAATCGCTGTTGACTTACCAGCACCATTTGGGCCAAGTAATGCAAAGAAATCACCTTTTTTGACCTCGAAACTAATCCCTTGGAGAGCTTCAACGCCACCTTTATAGCGTTTTCGGAGGTTTTTAACGACCAAAGCATTTGTCATAT
>JAHRVS010000215.1 GCA_019090565.1 Gammaproteobacteria bacterium | reverse complement strand
TGCCAATTGCTACTATCTTATTGGGTGGTATCGTGGTGTTTTTGATCGCGTTAACGGTAGGAGATTGGGATTATTGGCAAGATTGGCGTGATCGTCGATGGTGGCCTCTAGTAACACCTGTGTCCTTAATTCTACCTCCAGCGGTATTTACGTATTTCTACTGGAAGTTCTTTCGATTACCTATTGCTGGTACGTCTATTATCATGGGTTACATGATTGCAGCATGGGTTAGCCGATACGCTAACTTCCATCTGTTTGCCGATTTTCCTTTGAACTTCGTATCGCCTTCTAACTTTATTGGTATGGGCATACTTCTTGACGCAACAATGCTTTTAACTCGTAGTTTTTACCTGACTGGTTTTATTGGTGCTTTTTTGTTTGGGGTGACCATTTATCCTCTTAACTGGCCGGCTGCCGCTGCTTTCCACACGCCGCTTGTATGGGATGGTTATATTGTGACCGCAGCTGATTTAATGGGCTTTATGTATATTCGTACGGCAATGCCTGAGTATGTTCGAATTATAGAGGAGTCAACCTTGCGGACATTTGGAGAAGCGGTGACGCCTCTTACGGCATTTTTTGCGGGTTTTGTGACGATTCTAAACTTCTACCTCTGGGTATGGGTTGGATCAAAACTAGCCGTCAGTCGCTGGGCAACCAAACTGGTATAAATAAATAAAAATAAATTGCAGAGTTTGGCCTGCGTTTAATGTATGGCGTGGGTTAGCTCGAGGCTAACTAATATAAGTAAATTGGTGGATTTATGAGTTTTAAAAATAAAATTTGGCAAATGCCTTTAATGGTACTTTGCCTAACAATGTTTCAGCTCTACAGTGACGTTGTTATGGCTCACGGTGAAAGAGCCCAGCAGGCTGGTATCCGTATGCGTACGATGTACTGGTGGGATATCGAAGTACATCCAAGAAAGGCGAAGATCGGTGAGACGGTTGTCGTAACGGGCAAGTTCATGCCCTCAACTTTCTGGCCTGAGCACTTGGCTTCGTCTGAGGAGGCTTCGTTTATGAATATTGGTGTCCCAGGGCCTGCATTTTTGCGTATGCACTCTGAGGTGAACGGTACGCCAATGGTTCGTTCAACCCGCTTTTACAGGGGTAAGGAATACCACTTCAAAGTGACCATGCAAGCGCGCCAGGGTGGCCGATATCACGTTCACCCTGTGGTGAGTGTGCAGGATGCGGGGCCAATTATTGCGTCCGGAGTCTGGATCGAGGTTGAAGGTGAGCGGCCCGATGACTTCAAAAATGAAGTGACTACACTGATGGGCGACACCATTGATCTGGAAACCTACGGCATGAAGGAAATCATTTGGTTTAACACCTTCTGGTTTATCGTTGGGTTTGCATGGCTTGGCTATTGGTTTATCCGTAAAGATCCTGTGATTCTGCCTAGATACGCTTTCCTTCAAGAGCACGAAGAAGACGCTGGCAAGTTGATAAGTATGACGGACATGGTTGTCTCAGCTCTATTTTTCGGTTTCACGATGGTGGCGATTACTGCTGGTTATTTGTGGGCGAGTGATCGATTCCCAAATACCACGCCACTTCAGACTGGTAAGGTTGTGACGAATGAAATTGCTCCGCAGGTCGACGTGGTGGATGTAGTGATGTCAAATGCGGTTTACCACATTCCTGGTAGAGCATTTAACTTTGATTTGACCATTACTAATAAAGGAGACTCTCCATTGCGTGTTGGTGAGTTCGCTACTGCAGCAATCCGTTTTGTTAATGCCGATGTGCAAACAGTGACACCGATTGATGAGACAGATCCAGTTTCTCCAGCCGGTTTGATTGTTACAGGCGGAGCAATCCCACCAGGCGAGACGAAGACGGTTCGAGTTTCTGCGAACGATGCGTTGTGGGAAAAATACCGTCTGACTAGCTTGATCTATGATCCTGATAGTCGCTTTGGTGGTATGATCTTCTTGTTTGATGAGGAAGGAAACCGTTACTATGCCGAGATGGGTGGGGTAATGATTCCTGACTTTAAAAATGTCGATTAAATATAGTTTGGTTTTTCAAAGCTATATGAAGGTAAAATAGATAAAAGGCAGGGTGTTGATTTTGACACCCTGCCTTTTTGCTTTTGGTTTGTGTAAATTATAATCAGAGAGACTTTTATGATGAAAAGAAGAATAACAATTAGGCAGATTGTCTCAAAAGTAGCGTTAACGATGTCGTTTCTCGCTGTGTGTACGGGTGCACTAGGCCATGGTGGTGTATCCATGGATGATGACATGTGTATTCTGCGAGTCGGGCCATTTAAAGCCCACTTTACCGGCTACCAGCCAGAATCTAGGGCCACGCAAGAATTTTGTGAAGATATCCCTGTGGTAAGTAAGGCAATATTTGTCATTGATTTTATTGATGATGAACTGCGTAAAATGGATGTTGATTTTAGAGTTGTTAAAGATGTAAAAGCTATTGGTGTAAAAGCGACCTTAGCTGACCTTGGTACAAAAGCAGATATAGAGGCTGCGACCATATTTTACGAAGAAGCAAATCAGTTTCCTCGTGGTACGATGCCCATTACTGTGAATTTTTCCAATGAGGGCAAGTATATTGGTTTGATCACGGCGGTGAATTCAGAAACGGGTCGTGAATATACATCTGTATTCCCATTCTCTGTGGGAGTGGTTAATTATTCTTCCTATGTGGTTCCCATCGTATTAATTTTAATGCTGACCTTGGTGTTTTTTGGGATATTTCTATATAAATGGAAAAGGCAGGAAAAAGAAGCCGAAGCGGCAGCTTGATTTATTGGTGCTTCTTTCCTTCTGGCGCGCAACCATAATGGTTTGCGCGCTTTTCAAGCGCCCGTTTTCCTAAGAGAGCCTTGTGTTTATTTACGGTGGAGGGCCGATGTTGAAAAAAGTAATCTTTGCACTACTTATCCCTTTTCTTGGTTTTTGTATATACCTAGCTATTCCTAATTACCTGCTACCCGATAATGCGGTTATTTCGTGGGTTAAAAATGCTGGCCCTCCTTCATATTCTACTCCTCCCTCTTCAGAGCCGGCAGTGCTGGGTGAAGTGGAAGACCCTTGTCCTGAAGACATCCTCAATTGGCGTCAAAGACAAAAGCTGGAAGGCGTCTGGATTCGAGAGTCCAAGGTCTGTAAGCCCGATAATCCCCATGAAGTGGCTGCTTTTGTTAGGGGAACCAATAAGGTCTCTCATGGTACTTTGATGCAATCGGGGTTGGCCCCTGATGCAGTAGTAAAAGGCAAAGACCTTGATGGCGATGGCGATCCAGATGAAATTCATATTCGTCTTGAAGTGATGGAGTTGAATGGCCGCTCTCCAGATGACAATGAGCCCATTACCACCTTTGATATTGCCCCAGGCTTACAGCCGGGATTTTGGGTTTTTGCACCAAAAACCTTTGGTATGTCTACTGAAAATTTGGAGACAATGAAGGCTAAGTCTGTGCTGCGTGTGCCATCTCCAGTGATAAGGGTTGAGCAGGGCGATACAGTTAAGATCACCCTTGAAAATACACACTACCTACCGCATACCATCCATTTGCACGGGGTGGATCATCCTTTTGTCGATGAGAATGGTGAGGGAAATG
>JAHRVS010000214.1 GCA_019090565.1 Gammaproteobacteria bacterium | reverse complement strand
TTTAGCAGCCACCAACAGGTTAAAAGACATTCGAAATGGAAGAAATTTACCGTCCCGACGTCATCGAAAAAGCAGCCCAAGAATATTGGCAGAAAAATGAAACATTCACCGTAAAAGCCGATAGCACGAAAGAGAAATTTTACTGCCTTTCTATGTTCCCCTATCCCAGTGGGCGATTACACATGGGGCATGTGCGCAACTACACCATCGGTGATGTCATTTCCCGCTACCAGCGTATGCAAGGTAAAAATGTCTTGCAACCTATGGGTTGGGATGCCTTTGGACTCCCAGCAGAAAATGCCGCCATTAAGAACAATGTGCCGCCCGCGCAGTGGACTTATGAAAACATCAACTACATGCGCACTCAGCTTCAAGCCTTAGGCTTTGGTTACGACTGGTCCCGCGAAATGGCCACCTGCCACCCTGATTACTACCGCTGGGAGCAATGGTTTTTTATTCAACTTTACAAGCGTGGCTTAGTTTATAAAAAAACCGCCACTGTAAACTGGGACCCCGTTGATCAAACCGTTTTGGCCAACGAACAGGTCATTGATGGCCGCGGCTGGCGATCTGATGCCTTAATTGAACGCCGTGAGATTCCACAATGGTTCATCAAGATCACCGATTATGCCGAAGAATTACTCACTGACTTAGATAAACTCGATGGTTGGCCTGAACAGGTTAAAACCATGCAGCGAAATTGGATCGGGCGCTCTGAAGGATTAGACCTTCAGTTCGCACTACCCAATTCAGAAGAGACTCTCAGCGTCTTCACGACACGCCCAGATACGCTAATGGGCGTCAGCTACTTGGCACTAGCATTTGAGCACCCTTTGGCACAAGAAGCCGCCGCTGCAAGCCCTGCGCTGCAGAGCTTCATGAAGGAACATGGCAATACCAAAACAGCCGAGGCTGACCTTGCCACAATGGACAAGCTGGGCATGGATACTGGATTAACAGCCACCCACCCTCTTACCGGTAAAAAAGTCCCTATTTGGGTTGCCAACTTTGTATTAATGTCATATGGCTCCGGTGCGGTTATGGCAGTGCCTGCCCACGACCAGCGTGATTGGGAGTTCGCCGAAAAATACAGTTTAGCCGTGCGGCCTGTCATCAAACCAACCGACGGCTCAGAGTGGGACTTCGAAAGAGAAGCTTTCACAGACAAAGGCTTGCTTCATAATTCAGGCCAATTCGATAATCTCAGCTCGAAAGAAGCCTTTATCGCAATTGCCGAACACCTTGAAAAAGAAAACCAGGGTAAGCGACAAACAAATTACCGTCTACGTGATTGGGGCGTTTCCCGTCAACGCTACTGGGGAACACCTATCCCCATGGTTAATTGTGACAGCTGCGGTGCGGTGCCCGTTCCTGAAAGCGAGCTTCCTGTGGTATTACCCACCGACATCACCTTTGATGGCATCGGCTCACCCATTAAGAAAATGCCCGAGTTTTATCAATGCCCCTGCCCTCAGTGTGGCAAAGATGCCGAACGGGAAACCGACACCTTTGACACCTTCATGGAATCCTCTTGGTACTATGCACGCTACGCCAGCAGGAGCTGCGAAGATGCCATGCTCGATAAAGGCGCGGACTATTGGGCACCCGTTGACCAATATATCGGCGGTATTGAACACGCCATTCTTCACCTGCTTTACGCACGCTTTTTTCACAAACTCATGCGCGACCAAGGCTTGCTGACCTCTGATGAACCCTTTTTACGCTTACTGACCCAGGGCATGGTTCTAAAAGATGGCACAAAAATGTCCAAGTCCAAGGGCAACACTGTGGACCCGCAATCCTTGATTGATAACTACGGTGCCGACACCGTTCGTCTGTTTATTATGTTCGCGGCACCGCCAGAGCAATCTCTTGAATGGTCTGACAGTGGCGTTGAAGGTGCTAATCGGTTTTTACGTCGTTTATGGAAGCAAGTGCACCAACACTCCAAAGCTGGAAAGGTGCCCGCACTAGAGGTGGGCAAACTCAACGATGCGCAACAAGCCCTGCACCGTAAAACCCATGAAACCATAAAAAAAGTCAGCGATGACTACTCACGCCGCCTGACCTTCAATACGGCCATTGCTGCAGTGATGGAGCTAAGCAACTTGCTAGGGAAGCAACCCAGCGAAACCGATCAAGATCGCGCCGTGATTCAAGAGGCGTTGGAAACCTGTGTTCTGCTAATTGCCCCCATAGTTCCGCATATCTGCCACACACTTTGGAGCACGTTAACGGATGGAAGTATTTCTATCGATACTGCCCCATGGCCGAACTATTCGGAAGATGCTCTTACGCAAAGCAGTTTAAAGCTTGCCGTACAAGTTAATGGTAAGCTGCGCGGCAACATTGAAGTACCAATAGATGCCGACAATAAAACCATCGAAGCCGCTGCGTTTGCCGACAGTAATACCCAGCGCTTTACAGACGGAAAAACTATTCGCAAAGTAATCGTTGTTCCGGGGCGTTTGGTCAATATCGTTGTCAGTGGTTAAAACTGAGGGGTCGTTGATTAATGCCTAACTATGGGAAAGCCCTCAAAAAGGAAAAAAGCCACGCTCTCACTGCACTAGTGATACTCCTGTGTGTTCTTCTTCTCAATGGCTGCGGGTTTCATCTGCGGTCAGTGGGCTCCAAGTTCAAGCTTATCGACAGTATTCGTATTGTCG
>JAHRVS010000213.1 GCA_019090565.1 Gammaproteobacteria bacterium | reverse complement strand
TTCTTCCGAGAGTTTGAGGTTTGTCGAACCCAACCCATACTGACGTCGTTATTTCTGGCGAATACCCAGAGAACCAAGCATCGTTTTGATCATTTGTGGTGCCGGTCTTTCCGGCAATGTCTGTTCGATTCATTTTTCGGGCGCTGTATCCAGTGCCTTTTTGAATAACGTCCCTAAGTATACTGTTGATAATGTAATTGATGCGTGGGTCCATGATCCTTTTGGCTGGATTTATTCCATAAATTGGATCCTTGATAATGCTCGCCGTATCGATGGCATCATCGGCGTCGAGAGGTTCATTGTGGTCGGCGTTAGGTCTTGTCGTTTCGCTAACCCCCTCTTCGCGCGGCTTGTTACTGTCTTGCTCCTCACACTCTAGGCAAACGGTGAGCGGGTTGGCGTCATAGACAAGCTGGCCATTGTTATTTCTTATGCTTTGAATCAAGTAGGGCTCAACCTCAAACCCCCCATTTGAAAGCATGTTGTAGGCCGTTGCCATTTGAAGGGGGGTGATGCCCGCACTTCCAAGGGCGAGAGAAAGATCGCGAGGCAGCTGCTTCTTGGGGAAACCAAAGCGGGTTGCATAGTTGATAGCATAGGATATGCCGATGTTCTCTAGGATTCGAACGGATACTAAATTACGAGATTTATACAAGGCCCTGCGTAGGCGGGTAGGCCCAAAAAACCGGCCGCCGGAGTTTTCGGGGCGCCATGCGCGTTCGAGGTTGGGGTCATCAAATACCACGGGGGCGTCGTTGATGATGCTTGCCGGTGTGTAGCCTTTGTTTAACGCAGCCGCATAGATGAAGGGTTTAATATTGGAGCCCGCCTGGCGCTTGGCTTGCGTTGCACGGTTATATTTGCTGAGGGAGAAATCAAAGCCCCCTACGATGGCGAGAATGGCGCCGTCTTTGTTGTCCAGTGAAATGAGTGCACCTTGAACCTCAGGTAACTGGGATAGCTCCCAGTTATTGGTTGTGGGGTCGATCGATACATGAACGATATCGCCGGCTTGCAGCACATCGGAGGGAGCCTTTGGGGTATCCCCTCTTTGTTTGGCAGTAATAAAGGGTTTTGCCCACAAAAGGGCAGCCATATTAATGTTGATAAGGCTCTTATCAGCGAGCTGTAGAGTCACATCTTCCTCATAGATCTCGATGACTTTGGCGGGTTTAAGCCGGTGTGAGTGAAGGAGCTTCTTTAAATCAACGTCACCGTCAGGTGAAATATCATCCGTGGTAGCTTGGGCAATCGGTCCTCGGTAACCGTGGCGTTTGTCGTAGTCGAGCAGCCCATTACGCAGGGCTGAATTACCCGACTCCTGAAGATGAGACTGAATGGTTGTGGTCACCACGAAGCCTTCTCTGTAAGCCGCATCCCCATACAGCGAAACCATCTCTTCGCGTACCATCTCTGCTGCATGTCGGGCGCTTAACTGTGATTTGAGTCCGTGGTACTCAGCCGATTGAGGCGTGTTTTTGGCTAGTTGGTGGGCATCGTTAGTAATAAAGCCCAGCTGTAGCATCCGACCAAGAATCCAGTTCCTGCGGATGAGCGCTTTAGGCGGGTTGCTTATTGGATTGGCGCTTGAAGGGGCTTTTGGCAGCGCTGCAAGTGTTGCGGTTTGCGCCATATCAAGCTCGCCGAGGGTTTTGTCATAATAAACCTTTGCGGCGGCACCGAAGCCGTATGCACGATGACCAAGGTAAATTTTATTGATATAAAGAGTGATGATCTCCTGCTTTGATAGCTCTTTCTCAATTTTAAGGGCAAGCAGGATCTCATTGAATTTTCTGACAAAACTTCTCTCCTTCGTTAGAAAAAAGTTTTTAGCGACTTGCATGGTGATGGTGCTGCCCCCGCTTTGAATAGCACCTGTTTTGATTAATTCAACGGCGGCACGAGCCAATCCTTTTATCGAAACGCCTGGGTGCTCGTAAAACTGGTCGTCTTCGGCGGCGAGAATAGCGTTGATGAGAGGCAGGGGGATTTCATCGTATGACAGAGGGATGCGTCTCTTCTCTCCAAACTCTGAGATAAGCATGCCGTCAGCGGAATAGATTTTTAACGGTGTTTGGAAGTTGATCTCTTTTAACGCAGAGACAGTGGGAAGAGCAGGGCTCAAATATAAGAAGGTTCCGGCAGAAATCAAGACGGCACCACAAGTAGCGCTAAATATAAATAGCAGAGAGAAACGAAGAGCTTTAATCAAAGTAAGGCACCAAAATCAAGATAACTAACTATAGGGCCGCTCTAAAAACACTGTTTTCTCGTAGTCACTGCGCCTTCGCTTAAGGCACCTGCTAAACTAGCATTCTGCCCTTGTGTATACGCGCTTCATCAATCGCTTGTATGCAGAAGATCTGGGGCAGAGTTGTTTTTTGCTTTACGAGAAAATCATTATTTCTAGAGCTGCACTAATATTAGTATTATTAGATAGAATTGCTGAGTATGTTTTACGCAGTGTAATAAAAACGACGCTAAAAAGCATTTCCAAGTTGCGAGATGTGGATCCGTGGTATTTACTTGTGTAGTGTCGATTAACCTTTAACATCACAGGTTGGAAACAGTGCTCCCTTTTCAGACAAAAAAATCATCAGCCCTGCTGGGTTTGGATATCAGTTCATCTACGGTTAAATTGCTTGAGCTTAGCCAGTCCGGTGGGCAGTACCGTGTTGAAAGTTTCGGTGTCGAGCCTCTTCCCCCCAATGCGGTGGTCGAAAAAAATATCACAGATGTTGAGGCGGTTGGCCAGGCAATTAAACGTTTGGTGACGAGAGAAAAAGCCTCTGCGAAAAATGCGGCCGTCTCTGTTGCCGGTTCGGCGGTTATTACGAAGTTGATTCAGCTCGACGCGAACCTTTCTGAGGACGACATGGAGTCTCAGATACGCCTAGAAGCTGATCAGTATATTCCTTATCCACTTGAAGAGGTGGCCATCGACTTTGAGGTGCAAGGCCCTGTGGAGGACAATCCGGATCAGGCCGACGTACTCATTGTTGCCTGCCGTACTGAAAATGTGGACATGCGTGAAGCGGTTTTGGAGGCAGCGGGGTTGACAGCCAAAGTAGTGGATGTCGAAGCTTATGCGATGGAACGAGCTTTTAGTCTGATAGAAGACCAGCTTGATAATTCCGAAGAGCAGCAAACTGTTGCTATTGTAGACATCGGCGCGACGATGACGACACTGAGCGTGCTTGATGCTGGGCAAACCATTTATACTCGCGAGCAATTTTTTGGCGGTAAACAACTGACAGAAGAAATCCAGCGACGCTATGGATTATCATTTGAAGAAGCCGGTTTGGCGAAAAAACAAGGCGGCTTGCCAGATGACTTTGAAAGCGAAGTTTTAACCCCCTTCCGAGAGGCGGTGGTACAGCAAGTGTCACGCTCTTTGCAGTTTTTCTTTTCATCCAGTCAGTTTAATGATGTCGATTGCATTGTTCTTGCGGGCGGAACAGCATCGCTGCCAGGTTTGCGGGAGGTTGCAGAAGAAAAAGTGGGCACACCCACGCTGGTGGCCAACCCCTTCGCTAACATGAGCCTGGCGCCCAGGGTGAGCGCATCAGCGCTCAGTGATGATGCGCCGGCATTGATGATTGCTTGTGGTTTGGCTATGAGGAGTTTTGATTAAATGACAAAAGTTAACCTCCTGCCTTGGCGCGAAGAGTTTCGGCAACAAAAAAAGCAAGAGT
>JAHRVS010000212.1 GCA_019090565.1 Gammaproteobacteria bacterium | reverse complement strand
CATTTTCCGCCCAATGGAACGACGTCGGTGCATGGTCATCCTTATGGGAGGCCTCCGAACAAGATAACAACGGCAATAGCACTTATGGCGATGTCATTCTCGAAGACTCAAACAACACACTGATTAGAGCAGAGTCTCGCCTCGTTGCGGCAATTGGCCTCGAAGACTTTATTATTGCAGAAACTGCTGATGCCGTACTCGTCGCACCGAAAGACCAATCCCAGCGCGTCAAAGAAATCGTTTCCCACCTCAGCAGCAAACAGCGAGACGAAATCAACGCCCATACTCGCGTTTATCGCCCCTGGGGCTGGTACGAATCGATTTGTTCTTGCGAAAGATTTCAAGCCAAACGCATTGTCGTTAATCCCGGCGCAACACTTTCACTGCAACTTCATCACCACCGCGCAGAGCACTGGGTCGTGGTAAAAGGCACTGCACATGTAACCTGCGGGGAAACCGTAAGCACCCTGACCGAAGACCAGTCCACCTATATCCCTTTAGGCTCCAAGCATCGCCTTGCCAACCCAGGGGTAATTCCACTGGAAATTATTGAGGTGCAAACGGGTAGCTATTTAGGAGAGGATGATATTGTGCGCTTTGATGATGATTATGGGCGTAAACCTTAACAACCGCAGTAAAAAATAGTACTACAATGTTGGTGCAAGCAAGCACCACCAGCACCCCATGATCAAACTGAAGGAGCAGGAGAGCAATTGGTGAAAAGAAAAGACATTATTTTAGCCGGAGGATCTGGCACTCGGCTATATCCAGTAGCATTAGCATTATCAAAACAGATGTTACCCATATTCGACGAGCCAATGATTTACGCCCTCCTTACTGCTTGGATGTTAGCGAGTATCCAAGACATACCACCCGTTATTTTGGCGCCCACTATAATCACAGCTTGAGCAAGGAGTACAATTGGATTCCAGTAAACATCAAGCTGCCGGTCCCCTACAGCTAATACAAAGTTTTTACCGAAACCGTCAGCTAATTCAGCAAATGACAAAGCGTGAAGTGATGGGGCGATATAAAGGTTCCGTTTTTGGGTTGGTTTGGTCGTTTTTCAACCCTTTACTAATGCTTACTGTATACACCTTTGTTTTTAGTGTTGTATTTAAAGCCAGGTGGAACACTGGCATAGACAGTAAAACCGGGTTTGCACTTGCTCTTTTTGTAGGCATGATAGTTCATGGACTTGTTGCCGAAAGTATAAGCCGCGCTCCAAGCCTGATAACGAGCAATGTTAACTATGTAAAAAAGGTCGTATTCCCCCTGGAAATTCTACCTTGGACTGTAATGGGTGCCGCACTCTTTCATACCACCATTAACTTATTTGTGTGGTCCATTTTTTATTTTGTCATTAATTTCTCGCTGCACTGGACAATAGTGTTACTACCCTTGGTTTTCTTTCCACTTGTTTTATTTTCCATGGGTACAAGCTGGGTTTTAGCGTCCTTGGGCGTTTATTTTAGAGACGTTAACCAACTCATCTCTCTGGTTGTTACCTTACTTTTATTCTTATCCCCCGTATTTTATCCAATATCCAGTATTCCTGAAAAATACCAGCCCTTATTATATATGAACCCACTGACTCTCATCATTGAGCAAACACGCGGCATTTTGATATCAGGTCAAATTCCCGATTGGAAGCCGTGGTTTTTATCCGTAGTTCTTAGCGTTATTGTTGCATGTCTTGGTTTTGCATGGTTTCAAAAAACTCGAAAAGGGTTTGCAGATGTTCTTTGAGCATTAGGACATAACAAATGTATTCAAAATTAAAAACACAGCATATCTACTTAAGATATTTATACAAACAAATAAGGTCTGCAAATGCCATCTGATGATGTGGTGATTAGTGTTAAAGATTTAGGTAAATGCTTCCATGTCTATGCCAGCCCAAGTGATCGATTTAAGCAATTTATTCTACCACGCATCCAAGGCTTAACATCTAAACGCCAAAAACAATATTACGAGGAATTTTGGGCACTAAATAATGCATCTTTTGAGATAAAAAAAGGAGAGTCCGTTGGTATTGTTGGGCGTAATGGAAGTGGAAAATCCACATTATTGCAGTTGATCTGCGGCACCCTGAACCCAAGCAATGGAAGCATTAAAACCAATGGCAGAATAGCTGCTTTATTAGAACTTGGGTCCGGCTTCAACCCAGAATTCACCGGGCGGGAAAACGTCTATCTCAACGGTACGATACTGGGTTTAAAAAGAAGGGAAATTGATGCGCGCTTCGATGAGATAGCCGCATTCGCAGATATAGGCGCTTTTATTGATCAACCCATAAAAACATACTCAAGCGGCATGGTCGTCCGCCTCGCTTTTGCAATTGTGATCAATGTTGACCCTCAGATCCTCATTGTCGATGAGGCACTTTCGGTGGGCGATGAATTATTTCAACGGAAATGTTTTTCCAAACTCGAAGCCATCAGGGCTCGCGGTGCCACAATCTTATTTGTATCTCACTCAGGTAGTACAGTGGTAGAACTTTGTGACAAAGCTATTCTTCTTGATGATGGCGAAATATTAGCAACAGGAATTCCTAAAAAAATAGTCGGGAGATATCAAAAACTTCTATATGTGCCGATCGAAAAAAGAGATGCGATTAGACAAAGCATCAAAGATGAAGCTAAGGCTAAAAAATTACTAAATATTGATGGCAATATCGCGGCTATTCACGACAAGCTTGTCGACTCCACAGGTCAGGACGAACACCCACTGGAAAGCTATGACCCTTCCTTGAAACCATTAAGCACAATAGAATATGAGTCTTATGGTGCACATATTGAGTCGCCTGACATTTTTAAAAACGACGGAACTCATGCTAACAACCTTTTGCGTGGAAATTATTATCGCTACTCCTACAATGTTGTATTTTCGAGACCTGCCAATAATGTGCGATTTGGTATGTTAATCAAGACAACCAGTGGGGTTGAGCTGGGTGGGGCCGCCACCGCCCCTTCCGCACGAAATAGCATTCCCCTTGTAAATCCAGGTGAGATTTATCGTGTAAACTTTACATTTAGGTGTTCTTTAAACCCTGGGATTTACTTTTTGAATGCAGGTGTAGTAGGTGATATCAACGGCAGCGAGGTTTACCTTCACCGACTGGTTGATGCAGAAATGTTTCGGGTAGTGACGGAGGTAAATAGCTGCGTGACTGGAATTGTGGATTTCGAGTGTAGCTCGAAAGTCGAAATATCTTCTTAGAGTTATTATCCAACATGAATCAAAGCGTTGATCAAAAAACACTCTTGGTTATCTTAGGCATGCATCGTAGTGGAACCAGCGCTATTTCCCGAGCCATGGGGGTGTTTGGTGCATCGCATGGCGATAATTTATTGGAACCAGTGGCCGGTATTAATGATAAAGGCTTCTGGGAAGATGCTGATATTGTTCAATTGAATGCTGACTTAATGGCCGAAGTTGGCCTAGACTGGCATTCTCTGAAACCCTTGGTATTGAGTGATTTGTCAGTCTTAAGAGCTAAAGGCTACTTTGATAAAGCCAAAAATTTATTGGCAGAGAAAATGGACGGCTACCCAATATTTGCTTTTAAAGATCCAAGGGTTTCAAAGTGTCTTCTTTTTTGGAAAGAAGTATTCTCAGAATCAAAAATTAATCTGGTATATATCCTAGCTGTTCGAAACCCTTTCAGTGTAGCAAGCTCCCTCCATAAGAGGGATGGATTTTCTCAGAGTAAAAGTTTTTACCTTTGGCTCGATCATGTGCTAAGTGCTCTATCAGGGTCAAAAGGCCAAAATAGTATTGTAGTTGATTACGACAACCTAGTGACTTTAACAGATAATGAATTAACAAGGCTCGCAAAAAAACTCAATCTAAAAATAAACCGAACTGATGTTGTTGACTACAAGACTAAGTTCCTTGATGGGGAACTTAGACATTCACAGTTTTTGGCCGAAGATTTAATCGCTGACGAGTCCATCCCCACTTTATTGAGGGAAGTCTATTCTTTTATGGTTGATGCGGCGCAAGACAAAATTTATCTCCAAAGTGAAAAATCGCACCAAAAAATCGCCACTTGGATGCAGGAACATCAGACAAATAGATTTTTGTACTCAATGATTGATGACTTGTCTATTAACGTGAATAGTCTTAATGCTGAATTGAGAACTGCTACCGTTAAGCAAAATGAAGTTGCCGCATTGAATAATATGATCGCGAATAAGAATAATGAAATTACTGTATTGAATGATATGATCACGAAAAAAGATAATGAAATCAATAGTATTTTAACATCAAAGAGCTGGAGAATAACTGCAATTTTTCGGCTTTTTGCTAATTTCTTTAGAGAACTGAGTTTAAGTGGATGGCGTACCGCAGCACGCTCTATTATTCGGAGAATATATTCACGATCTGCAATATTAGTAAGAGTTCGTCACTCGATTTTTAATTGGAAAGACTTTTTTTACTCCAAGATTAGGGAAAGCACAAATAGCAAAAATAATTTATTGGCACTGCAAGCACTTTCAAGCAGACGATCCAATGCATATGAACCTTATCGATCACTGAAAGCCGACCCGATCAATTGGCCGCTCTTGGGAATTTCCATTGTCACCCACAATAGTCAACAATGGTTAGACTCATATTTAGCGTCCTTGAGAAACCAGGCTTACCCACTTAATCGTATCCATTTAACGTTTGTTGATCATGAGTCTACAGATGGGACTATTAAAAATATACAAGCATTATTACCTGAACTGGAACAATATTTTTCAGGCATAACACTCATCGAACAGAAAAACCTTGGTTTTGGTTCTGGGCATGATGTCGCAATTCGCCAATCATCGGCTGAACTATGCTTGGTATCAAATATCGATCTGGAATTCACAAAGGATTCACTTATTTCTATAGTTAAAACTGCCTTAAGCGATAAAAATGGGGCTTTCGCGAGCTGGGAGATGCGTCAAATTCCCTTTGAACATCCCAAGTACTACGACCCGGTAACATTAGAAACAAACTGGTCTTCTCATGCATGTATATTAATACGTAAAAGCGCTTATCTGAAGGTAGGTGGTTATGAGCCAAAAATTTTCATGTATGCAGAAGATGTTGAGCTTTCCTATCGATTTCGTTCATTCGGTTATCGTTTGAAATACTGCCCAAGTGCTGTTGTTCGGCATTATCCATATTCTCACGCTGAAGAGGTTAAACCCCTACAATATATAGGAAGTACATTAGGTAACTCCTACCTCAGACTAAGGTATGGGAAAAGGCGTGATCGGGTTTTAGGTATAGCTCTTAACTTAGTATTACTATCAAAACCTCAGACGTTCCCTGGTGCACATGATGCTGTATATAAAAATATCATCAAGATAGTTTCTAACTGGTCATATTTTTTTCAAGGTAAAGGGCACGCGCCGGAATACTATCCCTTCAGGGCCTTCGACTATGACTTAAAGCGCGACGGGGCCTTTCACAATATTTTGTCGAATAAGTCTACTGAATTTGTTTCAGTCATTACCAGAACATATAGCGGAAGAGATAAATTCCTACGTCAGTGCATAATGTCTGTAGCCAATCAGACGTACCAAAACATTGAACTCATTATTGTGGAAGACGGCGGCAACAGCATGCCCTTACTAGTGGACGAGATGAGGCAATTAACAGCTCTTGAAATAAAATATTTTCCATTAGAAAAAGTAGGTCGCTCTGCGGCGGGCAACTATGGGATGAGTGAGGCGACTGGGAAATATATGATGTTTCTTGATGACGATGATTTGCTGTTCTCTGATCACGTAGAAATACTGATCAACGAGATGACTTGTTCGAAAAACTGTTCAGCAGCCTACTCATTGTCGTTTGAAGTTAAAACGGAACCCTGCGATTCAGTGGTTGGCTACCTGGAAAAGGATTTTCAACAGAGTACTATCTACCACCAAGATTTTGATTACAACGTCCTGTTAGATCACAACTATATTCCCATTCAGTCGTTGCTTTTTAGGCGTGATCTCTTTTTGACTTATGGTGGTTTTGATGAAAGCCTAGATCAGCTTGAAGACTGGAATTTGTGGCTACGCTATGCATGCGAAAACCGATTCAAGTATGTCCCCAAAACAACATCTTTATTCAGGGTTCCTGCAAGCCCAGATATACGGTTATCGAGGCATCTACAGCTACACGATTCATATAATATCGCCAAGGAGCGTGCTCTTCAGGTACAGGTACAGGTATAAGTCGTTATACTCACAATTACTTTTTTATGAAAAAACATTAAAACTATGAAACCGAACAATTTAAATGTTTTACGCTTAATGGCAGCCTTTTTAGTATTGGTTGGTCATTCTTATATTTTCCTAGGTATGAAAGAGCCCCTTTTTCTTTCTTGGCTTCACCTTGGCCCCTTAGGAGTATATGTATTTTTTATTATTAGCGGCTACCTGATAACTCAGAGCTGGGATAGGGACCCTAGCCTATATAGGTTTCTTGTTAAGAGAAATCTGCGTATTTTCCCAGGGCTTGCTGTTTGTATTTTCCTAATGGTATTTTTTTTGGGCCCTTTGGTTACAGTGCATCCTATACCTGATTTTTTCAACAAAGCTACTACTTGGCGCTTCTTTAGTAACGTTATTTTATATCCCGTCTATTACCTTCCAGGTGTATTTGAAAATAGCTTAGTTCCGAATGCAGTCAATGGTTCGTTGTGGAGTTTACCGGTAGAGTTTTTCATGTACTTTATGGTCGCGATTATTGGTGCATTGGGGTTGAAAAAGCTTTCTGTCACTGGTTTAGTTCTTATTTTCGCTTGTTTAACGTACTTTTGGGCATGGAATGATCAAGATATGTTAGTTGTCTACGGAACAGACTTGCGACAAATATGCATATGTGGAACTTACTTCTGGGTGGGTGCCACTATCTGGAAGTATAATCTAACCCGCTATTTTACATTATCGACAGCGCTACTGGCTGTATTTGCGATGATCACGCTTGAAGCATGGCCGAAATACTTACACGTTATGAGCTGGTTTTTATTGCCGATAGTCGTTTTGTCTTTTGGTCTATCGCACAGCCCTGTCCTCGAAAAAATAATTCGCGGTCGCGATTACTCTTATGGAATTTATATATATGCTTTTCCTGTCCAACAAACAGTAGTATATTTTTATCCGAAAATTAGTCTAGGGCTATATGTTTTTCTGTGCTCTATTATCACGCTTATACTCGCTGCATTCTCGTGGCATCTGGTTGAAAATAAAGCCCTAGCATGGAAGCCTACAAAGCCAGTTTCTAAATAAATTACTTTTTATTTGAAACCAAATAACGCAAAATATCATCTAGGTTTTTTAGGGTTTCCATGGCACGTCCAAAATTGTTTATTCATGCTCAAACGTACATTAATTTTTTGTGGCCAATAGTTTGCGTAATACCCTACCTTAAAAGCCAAATACCTTATAACGGTCAATAGTGGCACATACAATAGTGCACTAAAAATATGTCCTGACAAAAACAAAAAATTAAGTTCGGAAACTATATACTTCCACCCCTCCTTTTCAGCTGTTTTGAAATTCGACAACACTTTCCTATTAACATAATGAGAATACCCCGTATCAAAATAGCGTCTGAAATGCTGTTTAAGGGTGTAATTATGAGAATGATAAACTGTAGCTTCTGCTTGGTAACACACAGAGTAACCAGCGAGAAGAGATTTGGCGGCAAATAATAAATCTTCGCTCATTATAGACGGTGATTTAAATTCCTCCAACGTTTCAAATATACACCTATCATAAGCCGCATAACTGTTGGATGAAAATATTGCTTTGATTCCAGGCTTATCAGAATAATTTTCTATATTTTCATACTTACTTTGCGCTGGATAATTAAACAACCTTG
>JAHRVS010000211.1 GCA_019090565.1 Gammaproteobacteria bacterium | reverse complement strand
CGCTGCCTCAGTTTCTTGATCAGAATGACCCTAACAAAACAATTGAAGGCTTACCTGCGCCGCAGCGAGCCACATTCATCGCTAAAAAGCCCTGCTAGTCTTTTAGCAATCAGAAAAAAAACTGAAGTTCGCTGAACTTACACCTATGCTAGACATAAGATGTAAGCATGTAGTCAGCACCCTAAAAGCATCAATTCCTACCCAAAAACTGAGGCACCCCTTAACCATAGCTAGTAATAGCCATACGCGCCTGCACCGACAAGTTTATAAACTTAAAGCCCGCATCGTAAACGTCTTCTTCCCCATCCTTCTTACACCAGAGGCAGATGGCGTTAAAGTCCACCTCATCCGCAAGCTCAAGATCCATATCCGACTCCATTCGAAAACGGTGCAAAGAGCCTGATAAAAAAGGCGTCTCGCTAGTGGCCAAAAAGCCTCTTAAGTTTACATCCACAATGTGCGCGCGAAGATTTCCTGTTTTTTGATCATACAGAGGAACAAAGTAAACGAGAGAATGGCGCTCCAGATTACGCTTATCCGGCGCTGGCGCTGTATTGGTCAACAAGATGACACCTCTCTGTAAATAATATATTGCAGCATCTATGTCAGGTTGATAGGTGCTGATTGATAAAACCATCCTTGGTTAGTCTAGCAGTGGATACAAAAAATATCGGTACATATACGTAATTAGGCGGTGCGCTTACAAAAAGAAACGCGATGCCCTCAAAAAATATCGCTCGAAAGCCTCTCTGTATTTTGACAAATTACGTAAAATTAAGTCAGTCCTTTTAAACGCCTTACGATGAAGAAGCTTGTACCGCGCTTCGATCTAGGAACTTGTCGAAAAAGATCTCCTCCTCTTTGACGCCACTATCTGTGGCAATTTTTATTGCCGCATCAATCATCGGCGGTGGGCCACACATGTATATTTGGTGCTCTGGGGTGCAATACCCCTTAAATACATCTGTAACAAAGCCTCGCTCTCCCCGCCAATCAGAGTCATCGGCCTCTTCAGATAACACAGGAACAAACTTAAAGTCACCTAACCACGACTGTTTGATTTCTTCTATACGGTCAAGACCATAAAGGTCTTTCTCAGTTCTAGCGCCAAAGAACATCACAACATCGCGATCCGCTTTTTGCCGGTTCGCCTCCTCCAAAACAGCCAAAACAGGGGCAAGCCCACTGCCACCAGCAATACAAATCATCGGAGCAGATGCGTCCCGTAAGTGGAAATCACCGGAAGGCCCTTCAATTTGAAGACGGTCTCCGGCTACAGCCTCATTCACAAACCAATTTGAAACCTCTCCATTGGGTACCGCCCGTATGAAAAAGCTCAACTGTTTCGGGTCAGAATACCCCGCACTTGCATACGAATACGCACGAGGCTCATCAAACTTACCAGGAATAGAGATTTCTGCATACTGCCCTGCTGTGTACTCAACAACATCGTCGGTGCTAACCACAAGCTCAATAATATCCTCGGTTAACGCTTTCTTTTCTTTAATCGATGCCCCAGTCGTCACCAATTTATGATCTGGCAGATCGCTTATACGGCCAAAGTCCACCTCAACCTGCACATCTGATTTAGGCTGAGCTTGGCATGCAAGCACATATTTTTGCTGTAACTCCTCCTTGGTGAGGACATAAGCAGTTTCTGTCATCTGCTTAACATCTCCGGAAATCAAACGACACTTACACATGGTGCACCCACCCACACGGCAGCTGTGAGGAAATTTAACGCCCTCGCGCAAAGCCGCTTGAAGTATCGTTTCTTTATTACTGATCTGAATAGGAGAATCTACGCCGTCAATATTAAGGTTGAAAAATTTTTCTTTAGAGCCAAATAACTTCTTAAACACCTATTACTCCCTGTCTGCTTTTTGAACGCACCAAGCTAAAATACGCCGAGCAAAACTATTATTTTTAAAAACTTTCTCTTATCAACTCTGCGCCACGTAAGGTTGGAAAAACGCATCAGTATCTATTTGCCTGTCAAACTCAAGGCACCAGAACGCCTCTTGTTCACACTATTTTTTGTGGGTAAATAATTCCAGCTATTTCTTATACACGCTCCCTTGAGGTATATCAATCCTCTTCCGGCGCGATCACGCAGTATTTAACCCCTGGCCCCATCTGCAAATCCCAGTAGGTTATAGCATCACGGCATATAAGTATAAGAACCTATTATTTAATCGAATATGCTCTATCTGTTAAGATCCCTATCATTAGACCGACTATAGCTAAAAATCTTGCATGTCGGCACGCCCTTTGAACGATAACAATTTTCGATATATTTCAAATAGTTATCATGAATCAGGATTACAGAATGTACGCTTACAATGAACAAGACCAGCGCATCATAGATGAACGCGCCGCACAATATAAAGACCAAACCAATCGCTACCTCGATGGCAAATTGAGCGATGACGAATTCCTAGTCTTACGCCTTCAGAATGGCCTGTATCTACAGCGACACGCCCCGATGCTGCGTATTGGCGTTCCTCACGGCATGTTAAGCACACGTCAGTTCCGCAAAATTGCCGAAATCACTCGCGAATATGACAAAGGCTACGCCCACATTAGCACTCGCCAAAACATCCAATTGAACTGGCCTGAGCTAGAAGAGGTTCCAAATATACTCAAGGACCTAGCCAGCGTTCAAATGCATGGCATACAAACCAGCGGAAGCTGTATTCGCAGCACCACCTCTGATGAGTTTGCCGGCGTCGCGCAAGATGAAGACGTCGACCCACGACCTTATGCAGAAATAATCCGCCAGTGGTCCACCTTGCACCCAGAATTTGCCATGTTACCGCGCAAATTTAAAATTTCCGTGACTGGCAGCCCTAAAGACCGCGCAGCCACGCAAACCAATGATATTGGCGTCCAAGTCAAACTCAATGAAAACGGCGAGACTGTCTACCAGATACGTGCTGGTGGAGGCTTAGGCCGCACACCCATCCTAGGCCCCGTAATCAAAGACTCCCTGCCAGAAGCGCATTTATTAAGCTATTTAGATGCTATTTTGCGCATTTATAACCGGTATGGCCGCCGAGACAACAAATACAAAGCCCGCATTAAAATACTCGTAAAAGCCATGAAACCGGACGTCTTCGCAGAAAAAGTCGAAGCAGAATGGCTGCGCATCAAAGATGGGCCCTTGACGCTAACAGAAAAAGAACTATCTCGCGTAAAAGCCTGTTACCGGCTACCCGATTACAAAAAACCAGAGCCAAAGCAAACAGCCTTCACCAATCAACTCCAAGCCAACTCTGTATTCGCGCAGTGGGTACGCACCAATGTATCCCCCCATAAAGTCCCTGGTTATGCCATCGCCAACATCAACCTCAAAGCCTGCTCTACGGCACCGGGCGACATTAGCGCCGAGGACATCGAGCTCGTGTCAGACCTAGCCGACCGCTATAGCTTTGGTGAACTGAGAACCACGCACCGGCAAAACCTCGTACTTGCCGATGTTGAAGAATCCATGCTGTTTGAGCTTTGGGGCGCTCTCGAAGAGGCGGGGCTAGCCACCGCAAACTTAGGCCAAATCACAGACACCACCTGCTGCCCGGGTGGTGACTACTGCTCCCTTGCTAATGCAAAATCACTGCCCGTTGCCGAAAGCATTCAGCG
>JAHRVS010000210.1 GCA_019090565.1 Gammaproteobacteria bacterium | reverse complement strand
TTCCTGCCAGTTATGGGGTAATTCTTTGGGGATATAGGCGGTGCCTCGAATATCCCGAATATCTTCAATCTTATCGCCCCGGGCTAAGCGGTGGGTGAGTTCTACTAAGGCCCGCTCAGCGTTGCCGTAAAGGAGGATATCCGCTTTGGAATCTAACAGTGCCGAGGGGCGGACTTTGTCTGACCAGTAATCATAATGGGCAATGCGGCGCAAGCTGGCTTCGATTCCGCCAATGACCACAGGTACGCCTTTGTAGGCTTCTCGGCAGCGCTGGGAATAAACTGTGACGGCGCGATCGGGACGTTTGCCGGCTTTACCACCGGCAGTGTAGGCATCATCACTGCGAATACGCTTATCGGCAGTGTAATGGTTGATCATCGAGTCCATGTTCCCAGAGGTGACACCAAAAAAAAGGTTGGGTTGGCCGAGGATTTGGAAGGCTTCTTTATTTCGCCAGTCAGGCTGGGTGATGATGCCGACGCGAAAGCCTTGCGCTTCGAGAGTACGACCAATAACCGCCATACCGAAACTAGGGTGATCAACGTAGGCATCGCCACTGATTAGGATAACGTCACAGCTGTCCCAGCCAAGTTCTACCATCTCCTCGGGGGTGGTGGGTAGAAAGGGAGACGTCCCATAACATTCAGCCCAGTATTTGGGGTAATCGTTTAAGGTGCGTAGCTGGGGTGTTTTCATAATGGGTGTTTTCTGAGAGGCTGATGATTAACCACTTTATATCGAGCGCTGGCTAAAATGCACTTTTCCATGATAAGTGTCATCAAAGGGAGTGCTTAGAGAGGTTGCGTTTGTTTTAAACAGTCTAGCTGTTACCCCTCGCTTACAATAGGTGCAATAAGTAAGGGGCGAACAGGAAGGAACTTTGCAAGCCGCCAATTGACGCAGGCTGTCAATTGGCCTTTAAGGTTTACTCAAAGGGGTGCCGCAACACAATGGTTTCGGTACGTTCTGGGCCGGTGGAAATAATATCGATGGGTGTTTCAAGCAGCTCTTCAATGCGGTTGATGTAGTTACGTGCAGCTTGAGGCAGATCTTCTAGGGTTTTAACGCCAAAGGTTGACTCGCTCCAGCCTGGGAGTTCCTCATAGACGGGGGTTAACTTGTCAAAGTCTGTGGAGGTGTCGCAGCTCTCGCCGGCCTGGTTGGTATAGCTGGTGCAGATGCGTATGGTTTCTAGTCCATCGAGAACATCGAGCTTGGTTAGACAAATGCCAGAAACGGAGTTCACCTGACAGGCGCGACGCAGGGATGCCGCATCAAACCAGCCACACCGCCGAGATCGCCCAGTGGTGGCGCCAAACTCATGGCCGCGCTTAGCGAGTTGCGCACCGGTTTCGTCAAACAGTTCGGTGGGAAAGGGGCCGGAGCCAACTCGGGTCGTGTAGGCTTTGGTAATACCCAATACATAATCCAAGTACAAAGGGCCGAAACCGCTACCTGTTGCTGTTCCGCCTGCGGTGGTGTTGGAAGACGTTACGTAAGGGTAGGTGCCGTGATCAATGTCTAATAAAGAACCCTGGGCACCTTCGAAAAGAATGTTGTCGCCCCGTTTTCTGTGGACGTGTAGTGAATCAGTGACGTCGATCATCAGTGGTTTGAGGGATTCGCCCATAGTGAGTGCGCCCTCGAGAACTTCTTCGTAATTCACTGCGTCAGTTTTATAATATTGGGTGAGGGCGAAGTTGTGGTATTCCATGACTTCTTTGAGCTTGTCAGGGAAGCTGTCCTCAAAAATATCACCGAGTCGCAAACCGCGTCGCGCTACCTTGTCTTCGTAGGCAGGGCCAATGCCGCGACCAGTCGTGCCGATAGCCGCTTTGCCTCGTGCGCTCTCGCGCGCAAGGTCTAGTGAGACGTGATAGGGTAAAATAAGGGGGCAGGAATGGCTGATGCGCAAGCGTTCGCGTACGGGCACACCTTTGTCTTCAAGTTCTTTCATCTCTTTGAGTAGGGCTTCGGGAGAAAGTACTACGCCATTGCCGATTAGACAGATCACGTTCTCTCTTAACACGCCAGAAGGGATTAAGTGCAGAACAGTTTTTTCATCGCCTATGACGAGCGTATGTCCTGCATTATGCCCCCCCTGGAAGCGCGCTACACATTCAGCGCGATCCATGAGTAAATCTACAATTTTACCTTTTCCCTCGTCACCCCATTGGGTGCCAAGCACGACTACATTCTTACCCATTGTATCTCTCTGAAGATGAAAAAGTTTATTTGAAGCCAGGCACCTTAGCGCCGGTGTTTAGCTTACTAAAGTTCTTCCAGAACCCATTGCCCGTTCCTGTTAACAAGCTGACGGTTGCAGCCACATTCGATAGCGCCTTCTTTTTGGCCTTGTAGGCCACTGATGACAATGTTGCCCTCAGCGCGCAGGCCATTTACTGTATCTTTTAGCGCTGCGTCTTTGCTTGCAGGCGCGAAGATTTTGGTGACGGGTGTTGCGCTGTGCGGGGTCAAATTTACGAGTGTTTTAATATCTGTGCTGAAACCCGTGGCAGGCCGCGCTCGGCCAAATGTTTCGCCGACATCGTCGTAGCGCCCGCCCTTGGCAATGGCCTGACCGTGGCTAGGGGTGTAGGCGGCAAAGACAACGCCCGTGTGATACTGATAACCCCGTAGTTCACTCAAATCATAATAGATGTGCGTACCTGGAAACGTTGCTGTGACATGCTGGGCAATTTTTTCTAACTCATCCGCAGCTGCCATTGCAGCGGGGTAGTTGCTGAGCAGTTCGCGTGCTTGGTCAAGGCAAGAGGCATCGCCAGCAAGCGTGGGTAAAGTTCGCAAGATGGCGTTTAATTTCGGTTCTTGAATATGTGCTTCTAGGAAATCATTTAACTCAACGGTGGCTTTGCGCTGATAAATATCGAAAAGAGACGCCGACTGCTCTGCGCTTAGAAGGCTTTCTTTTAGCAGGCTTTGGCATATGCCAACGTGACCCAAGTCAAGGGTGATGGCCGGGCAACCTGCGGCGATCAGGGTTCGCAGCATTAGCTCGATGACCTCTGTGTCGCTGTCGGTATTCGCGTGACCAAATAGTTCGACGCCTACTTGAATCAACGAGCGTGAGCCAGATAAATTGGGTTTTGCATGGAGCACTGAGCCGGCATAACAAAGCCGTGTCGGGCCTTCACGTTTTAGGCCGTGGGCATCAATGCGCGCAACCTGGGGTGTAATGTCTGCGCGCAAGCCCATTTGTCGGCCGCTTAACTGGTCGGTCACTTTCAGGGTTTGTAGCGCTAAATCGGTGCCCATGCCGGTATTGAGTGATTCAAGGTACTCGAGTAGGGGCGGTAGTACTAATTCGTATCCCCAGGTTTGGTAGAGATCAAGAAGCTTTCTGCGTAAGGCCTCTATCGCTGCCGCCTGTTCGGGGTAGAGCTCTTCAATACCGTCTGGGAGTAACCACTGATCCGCTGTTGCCATGCATCTAACTCGAAATG
>JAHRVS010000209.1 GCA_019090565.1 Gammaproteobacteria bacterium | reverse complement strand
TGCCTGTAAAGCCTTTTACTTTCCAGTCAGACCAGACTGTGATGTTGTTGGGGTCAAACTGCATGGTGTATGTTTCTGTTTCAATGAGGCCGGTTTTAAAGTCGTAATGCGCATAGACCTTGTCACTGCGTTGTGGGTTATTTTTAACGAGGTAAGCATAGCGGTGCGTTCCATCTTCGTTTATTTCAAACTCTGAAATAACATCCCCTTCGGTATTTTCAATGGCGGAGGCATCGCCTTTTGGCCCCATGTCTTTATACATAAAGGCTAACTCATCGTTAGCTTCCAGCACATTTTCTGTGCCTTCAACTTTTACCACAGCTCCAGGAACGAAAGTAAGGCCTTTGACATTTATGTCGTCAAATTGAAATGGAATTGCAGTGAGTTTGCCATCTTCAATGGCCATCACAGAATAGTGTTCGAAAGCTTGATCCATAATTGAAAGATCCGCCCCTTTAATGACGGTTATTTCATAGTGGCGGCTGGGGTTGCCAACCTTTAAGCCCGCGCTAACCATAGACGGAAGCGCAAGCGCTCCAGTAAGCCCTATTATCGATGCGATTTTCATTGAGAAAAACCGATGAGTCCGTGTTTTCATCTTTTTGTCCATATTTGGTTTGAATTGTTATTTTTTATAGGCAAACAATTGAGAATGTTTTCAAAAACTGCCAAATTAGCGCATTTTTGCGCAGAGCAAGATCAGCGTATGGCAGCTGTTACTGCTATGCGATCATATCGCCATATTTTCACAGGGGCGAGATAAAATCTCTGAGCTGTACCGTGAGACCTTTGGAGTGGGCAGGTAGTCGGGGTGTGATTCCATGCAGGAGGGAGGGGCTATCACTAAAAAGTTAAGAAGGGGTTGTATTGTTCAATGGCTATACGGAGGGCCTATAATTAACTTTATAAAGTGCCTAACGAAGGTATTAGTTAGCGATGTACGGGGTCTAATGATTGGAAACGCGCCGAGAAAATCGATTATCGATAGAAAAAAGAAATATTTTAAATGGCGATATGATTGTGTTTAGGTGAATGTTGCGCGTCTTATTGTCGCCTTTAAGCGTATGCAACGCTCTGTTGGGCTAGCTAGACGCTTTTTAGAGATGCTCTCAAGGGCATTTAAGCGTTGAGGAGCCGCGCGAAAATAGGGTTCTGAATGGGGTCTCGTGTTTGATTGTAGGGCTATCTTAGGAGGCCGTACCCTGCACCGGCAAATACGGCTAACCAAATCATTCCTTTTGCAAAAAAGAATAGAAAGCCCAGCATGGCCAGCTTCTTCAGTTTTGGTGTTGAGTCTGAAGTGCGTGCAGTGTTATCAAGTGCAAATACCTTCATTCTTAGGTGACTCCTTTCCTGTTATAGCGCCGCCGATGGATCTATAACGTTGTCAATATTTAGCTGCTCTGGACCTTAGGGCTATCGAATTAGGCTCGAAATTCGACTTTTCGCCTAATTATGCCTGAATCGTCTTGTTGAGCTCCAGCAACCTGACTGGCGATGGTTGGATGGTTGTATGGGGCCCTGTAAGAGACATTGTAAGAGACATAGCCCCTTGCTTTGAGTGCCTTCTTAAAAGCCTAGCAGAAAAATCTAGTTGCCATTTTTTGATCGCTTATCGGATGCAAATGGCACGCCCGAGTAGCAGTATAAATTTAATTTTGTCGGTAACTGATCTATTTGGTATGCGGCCATACTACTGATATTTTAAGTGAGTTCTTCATTTCTATGCTTTACTTTTGTATAGAAACCCGTTGTCTCATGGGGCTTTGAGATAAAGAGGCCAGCAAAAAACGGTGGAAACAGGATGTTTTAAATGGGATTTTTTGATACAGGGGGCAGCATTGAAGGCCGTACACCAGTGGGTGCTCTGGATAGACAGGGTTCGCCTGTTAGGCCAGTCAGCCTTTTGAACAACGAGATCCATTTGTGGGCGATGGCCTTTAAGCAACGTAGTGACAAAACACGTAGGGGTTTAATGGGCACCTATAGACTTACAGCCTCATTCGATATGCGTGATAGGCTCTTTATGCATAAAGAGATTGCTAAATGAGTGAAAACACGGTTCTTCTTATAGACGATGACAAATTTATTCATAAAGTCATTGGTAAAGCGCTTTCTGGATCGTATACCCCAATCGGTGCGCTGTCCGGGGAGGAGGGCATTGCCGCTGCGAAAGATAAGAGGCCGGATGTTATTCTCCTTGATGTTGAAATGCCCGGTATGACTGGGTACGAAGTGTGTGATGCGTTAAAGCAAGACGCAGAGACCGAATGTATCCCAGTGGTTTTTTTGTCTAGTAAAACCACTACACGGGAAAAGATGATCGGTTACGACGTTGGCGCGGCCGATTTCCTGACTAAACCTTGTGAAAAAGAAGAATTGCTTGCCAAAATAAATATCCAGTGTGAGCTGAACTTAGCCCATAAAACACTGGTAGATAGGGCTGAAAATGCGTCTCAAACTGCCCTGTCAGCGATGACGGGGAGCAGTGAGTTAGGTCAAATAATCCAGTTTATGGAAAACTGCTACAGCGTGACATCATTTGAACAACTGGCATTAAATGTTTTTAAAGTGACCAATGAATTGGGTTTAAATTGTTGTTTATTGTTTGATACGGCTGAAGGCGAAGAGTATTTTTCTTCAAAATCAACGGTAAGCCCTTTAGAGAAAGAGCTGATGCCAGCGCTGAAAGAGGCTGGTGGTCGTTTTACTGATTTCGGGCGTCGTACTCAAATCACTTATCCGCGGGTGGCTCTCTTAATAAAAAATATGCCCATTGATAATAGGGCGAAATATGGGCGATATAAGGATTTATTGCCTTCTTTGTTAAGCGCCACAGATGCAAAAATAAAATCTCTGGACACTGAATATGCGCTGATTCAGCAAGGCCAGTCAATCACATCATTTTTTGAGATGGTCAGTAAAACGTTTGTTGAAGTGGCTGACTCTTTAGATAAAAGCCAGACAAAAGTGGTCTCGTCAATGACAGAAATGTTGCGCGATCTGAGTATGACGTTGCCTTCGATGGGGCTTGAAGAAGACCAAGAAGAGTTTATCTTGCAGCGAGTTGAAGGTGCAATCATGACCACCCATGATCTGGATAGTCAGACAGAAGCTATGCGCGGGTCTTTTACCAGTGTTACACGCTTGATTAAACACTTGTCAGAATGTCAGAAATCGGTTGTCGATAGTATTTTAGATCGAAAGGATGCTCAAGAAGATGAGCAGCTAAATAGTATGGATTCAAGCTCTGACATTGAACTCTTTTAGGAGACTGAAATTCTACAGACAGGGTCTTCTACGGCCCTATAATCAGGCATCAAAATGCACATTTACAGCGTATGAACTCTGATTTTTACATGATTTTTTTCGGTGTTTGGTTTGATTTTAGCGAAGTACAACAGTCTGTGAGAGTGCATTGATATTGCCAAGGGTATGCTAATAATTTATTGAGATTAAATGTAAACCTTTTGCTTTGCTTTTTGGCGCAAGCTTTTTTTCCTGACGTGCCTGCAGTGCCTCACTAATTTGACTTAAATCAAGCTCCCCTCTAGCCAGTTTGATTAGCGCCCCTGATATATAACGTACCATGTGTTTTAAAAAGCCATCGCCACTCATTCTCAGCGAGTACACATCCCCATTTAATTCGCTAAAATTTGACAATACTATTTCACATTGGCTTATGGTCCTTTGTGTCGATCTAACGCTGGCGTCTCGCGTTGCAAAGCTATAAAAATCATGAGTCCCTATAAATAGCTGGCAGGCATCCTTCATTTTGTTAATATTAATGGGGTCGCATGTTAAGGGCTCGCCAGCAGGAGTGATATGGGTGACAATGTCACTTAAAAGTGGGTTAGCAACAGAGCCTACTGAAAAATAATAGTGGTACTCTTTACTGATAGCGCCTCGATTCGGATTAAACCATAAAGGGCAAGCACGGCACTGGGTAACGCGGATATCATCGGGCAAGAGAGCATTCAAGCCCATTTGAAGATTTAGGGGCTTGATGTCCATGGGTACAGTGAGTTTTGCTACCTGCCCTAAGGCATGTACGCCTGCATCGGTGCGGCTGGCACCTGAGACGATGCAGTCTTGATACTTACATATCTTTTTAAGGGCTTGGTGGATGCAGCCCTGTACGGTGGGCTTTTGTTCATTAGAGCCGAGGTCTTGCCAGCCATAATAATGGGTGCCTTTATAAGCGACAACAATACGCAATGTATGCATGCAAAGCTCCAAGGTAGTTGAATAGACAATAAAACCTCATTTTAGTGGTTTAACTGTTTGTTAGCCTACTATAACTATATTTGATGCGAGTGCTGTACTTACTTTGGCAGATTGAAGGTGCTTATTGTGTCCCGCGCATACCTATAACAGGCTGTTGGAATTCGCAGAGTAAGCTCGGCGTAGGTGGCCTGCTAGATACTTTTCAGGAATGTAGTGACCCCAGACTTAGAACGCGAACAACGCAAGATCATTCACGTCGATATGGATGCATTTTTTGCGTCAGTAGAGCAGCGCGACACGCCGGCTTTGAAGGGGATGCCGGTTATTGTTGGCGGCAAGCCTACTAGCAGGGGGGTGGTAGCGGCCTGCAGCTATGAGGCGCGAAAGTTTGGGGTGCACTCAGCAATGCCGTCCTCACAGGCTGCGCGGCTTTGCCCTGATGCGGTGTTTGTTCCACCGCGTTTTGAAGCCTATCGAGAAGTTTCACAACAATTGCATGCTATTTTTTCCGACTTCACCGACCTTATTGAGCCGCTCTCCCTTGATGAGGCCTACCTAGATGTGAGTGCCTGCGCATTGCATCAGGGCTCTGCCACCTTGATTGCGCGTGAAATAACGGGACGCATTCAGCAGGACCTGGGCCTGTCCGCTTCTGCAGGGGTTTCTTATAACAAATTCCTGGCGAAAATTGCTTCGGATGTGGATAAACCTGCCGGTCTTTATGTGATCCCTCCTGAAAAGGCTGAAGCATTTATCCTCGCGCTGCCAGTGCGTAAATTCTTTGGGGTAGGGAAGGTTACCGAGC
>JAHRVS010000208.1 GCA_019090565.1 Gammaproteobacteria bacterium | reverse complement strand
CACTTCGCTGCGCTTTATTTTGAGCGTATTTCAAAGCCACTGAGCCAGATGCGATATAGACGAGCAGCAAGAGAATTTTCGTTAATAACCAGTCCTGCTCAAGAGGATTTGTTTTCGTCATAACAGCCAAGGTCACACCACTGGCTAAAAGCAACGTATCCACAATATGGGGAAGAATCCGTACGACACGCGCTTGAAGCAAACCAGACTCCCTGAGCAACCACCAACTTCGCAGCAAGAACCCTGCTATGGTTAGCCCCGCAAGACTCATATGCACTACTTTAATCCAGATCATGACATCATCCCTTTTAAATTTGGATTTAACTTTGGCCCTGATTTTAAATTAAAGCCACCTCAAAAAATAGCAACTTCCTTGTTCTGCACGAAGCGTCGCAATGTATAAGGCATACACGAAGATTCAAATGCAGACCTATCGTAGCTATCGCATAAACAGTGTATTTTTTGAACTACCTTGGCGGCTGTATTTCAAGCTGTTTAACTGGCCGCACCCAACGAAGCGAAACAATGCAGGTGACCACACACATTACCGCTGCCGTCAGGTAAGAAAAATTTGCACCGTAATATTCCCAGCAATACCCAGCATAAAGCGCACCCAACGCACCACCCAAACCAAAACTGGCACTCGCATAAAGAGCTTGCCCATGCGCTTCAAGGCGGCCTGGGAAATAACTATGAACAATACGCATACTTGCAGCATGAAAACTGCCATAGCTCGCAGCATGCAAAAGCTGCGCGAAAACCAATATAACAAGGTTGCCAGGAAAATAGGCAATTAGAACCCAACGAAATACCGTTAAACCCGCGCTCATAGACAAAATTTGATATTCGGACACGCTACGAAACAAATGATGGATAAATATAAAAAGTATCACCTCAGCAAGTACACCCAGAGCCCACAGGCTACCAATTATGGTCTTGGAAAACCCCTCGCTTTCCAAAAGCAACGTATAAAACGTGTAGTAAGGACCGTGAGAAATTTGAATCAGACAGCAGACTAATAGGAAAGCAATCACTTCCCTGCGATACACCACATCCCTTAAGCGCTGAGTGAAGGCACGCTGCGGCTGATGGTCAATTGCAGGGATTAGAAAACTCATCACAATGATCGCCAACATAATCACCGCCAAAAAATTAGGTAGCGTTGCAGCGGAATAGGAATCGAACATAACCCCCAACCCCATTACCGAGGCCATATAGCCCACTGAGCCCCACAATCGCACCCTTCCATATCGACTGGTATCCGAACCCAAGTGCCCCAAAGTCAGTACTTCGATCTGCGGAAGAATGCCATTTCGAAAAAAGCTAAAGCCAAATAACAAGCCAGCAAACTGCCAAAAGCCCTCAAGAAAAAATATGCTCGAAAAAACCAGTCCCGAAAGTAAAGCCCCTAGCCGCAATACTAGAATTTGGTCGCCCAGTTTTTCAGAAAAAAAAGTCCAAAGATTGGGGGCCACAATTTTGGTGGCCATGAGAATGGCCGTTAACATGCCAATTTCATCAATATTAAACCCCCTATCTTTAAGATAAAGGGTTAAATAAGGCAGCAACGCGCCTAGCTGGGCAAAATAGAAAAAATAGAAGGCCGACAAACGCCAATAGGGCATACTTTGAGGTTTGTCGATAGTGGAAGTCTGATCAGAAATGAAGCCTTACTCCACCTCAGGGTTAATAACAGGTGTATTGATCTGCGTACCGCTGTTTTGGCCGCGGTGTCGAAGCAGGTGATCCATAAGCACCATCGCAAGCATTGCTTCAGCGATGGGGACCGCTCGAATCCCCACGCAAGGGTCATGACGCCCTTTCGTCACGACCTCTACCGACTCCCCTTGCGTGTTGATACTTTTCCCAGGGATTCGGATACTCGACGTTGGCTTCAAGGCAATTGATGCGATAATTTCTTGCCCTGTAGATATGCCACCCAAAACCCCACCAGAATGGTTAGACAAAAAACCCTTCGGGGTCATCTCATCACGATGCTGCTCACCACGCTGATTCACCACATCAACGCCATCCCCTATTTCAACGGATTTCACTGCGTTAATACTCATCATTGCATGAGCAATTTCGGCATCAAGCCGATCAAAAATAGGTTCACCCAGGCCAGGTGGAATGCCAGTGGCAGAAACCAGTACTTTCGCCCCAATTGAACTGCCATCCCGGCGCAGCTGATCAATCAGTTTTTCCATCGCCGGCACAACGGTGTCATCAGCCGTAAAAAAGGGATTACTTTCTGCTATTTTCCAACTTTTAAAGTTCGCTTTAATGTCACCAATTTGGCTCACGCACGCCCTTACTAACACCCCATATTCTTGTTGCAGGTATTTCTTTGCGATTGCTCCTGCCGCCACTCGCATTGCAGTTTCTCGAGCAGAGGAGCGACCTCCTCCACGGTAATCCCTAAAACCGTATTTTTGCATATAGGTATAGTCGGCATGACCAGGACGAAAACGGTCCTTAATTTCACCGTAATCGCGGGAACGCTGGTCGGTATTCTCAATGGCCAAACCAATGGGAGTACCCGTCGTCTTCCCCTCAAAAACACCTGACAAGATTTTCACCTGATCCGGTTCTCGGCGCTGCGTGGTAAATTTAGATGTACCTGGGCGGCGTCGATCAAGGTCGTGTTGAAGGTCCTCTTCGCAGATAGGTAAGCCTGGAGGGCAGCCATCCACAATGCAGCCCAGTGCAGGGCCGTGGCTTTCTCCAAAAGTAGTAATGGTAAATAATTTCCCGAACGTATTTCCTGACATAACGCTTAAAAGTCCTGAACTAAATGGAAAAGGAGGATTTATGTTGCAAGAGCTGCTTTGCCGTCAAAGCAAAAACACCATGGCCGCCGTGTTCAAAATCAAGCCACAAGAACGGCACCGTGGGATAACGTGCTTGCAGTGCTTCGT
>JAHRVS010000207.1 GCA_019090565.1 Gammaproteobacteria bacterium | reverse complement strand
GAATTGAATATCACAAACAGAGAGCTGAAATGAGTTTAGCAAAACGTATTATTCCCTGTCTGGATGTAGACCAAGGTAGAGTGGTAAAAGGCGTGCAATTTGTGGATATCCGCGATGCCGGTGATCCAGTTGAAATCGCACGGCGTTACGATGAAGCCGGCGCTGATGAGATCACGTTTCTGGACATTACCGCTAGCCACGAGAACCGCAACACCACTAAAGATGTGGTGCGGGCCATTGCCGGTGAGGTTTTTATTCCTCTTACGGTGGGAGGTGGTATTCGCAAGATAGAAGATATTCGCGCCATGCTAAATGCAGGCGCTGATAAAGTCGGCATTAATACCGCTGCTGTTTTTAACCCAGAGTTCGTGAAAGAAGCAGCAGATAAGTTTGGCTCGCAGTGCATTGTGGTGGCCATTGATGCCAAGCGTGTTGAATCGGTAGTGCCAGATGAAGAGCACTCAGGCTGGGAGATTTTTACCCACGGTGGGCGTAAACCGACGGGGATTGACGCGGTGGCTTGGGCAAGGCGTATGGTGGATTATGGTGCGGGCGAAATTTTATTAACCAGCATGGACAGAGATGGCACTAAAATTGGGTTTGATTTGGCTCTGACCCATGCCGTTAGCAAGGCGGCGTCGGTGCCGGTGATTGCATCGGGAGGTGTGGGTAATTTGGATCACCTTGCTGATGGGATCATCAAGGGCCATGCTGATGCGGTGTTGGCGGCCAGCATTTTTCACTTTGGTGAATACACGGTGCGAGAAGCCAAGGAGCATATGCGAAATAAGGGCATAGAGGTGCGCCTTTAATGCCCTATTTGGCCCGAAGGGTTGTTTTTAATCGCAGTCGCTTGTTAAGCATTGCCGCTCTCACCAATGTTTGAATAAATGCTAAAAACACCAAAGCCTAGAACAACCCAAAATACGATACCTGTAGTAACTACAATAAAACCGTCAGGGTCTGGTTCACCCTTAGTGAATATCCTGCCTATGAAGTACCCGGGGCCTTTGAGCAAAATATCGAATATTATTTCTATAAATATTTGGCTAACGAAGCGGCCTAAAACTCGAAAGATACCCCCAACAATATCCTCTATCATGTGCCCCCTAGCAATGCTTAGCAGTTTTTTATAGCTACACGTAATTCGCGCTAATTTTGCAAGGGGGCGTGGAGTAATAAAAAGAATATCGATAAGGATTTTCCGTCTCGCTCCAATTTAAATCCCCAGTTTGTCCCACATAGCATCGACTTTGCTCACCACGTCTTTATCCATGCTTATGGGTAGGCCCCATTCCCTTTGTGTTTCACCGGGCCACTTGTTGGTGGCATCAAAACCGATCTTTGACCCTAGTCCAGAAACCGGCGATGCAAAATCGAGGTAATCGATGGGTGTGTTGTCAATCATTACGGTATCACGAGAGGGGTCCATGCGAGTGGTCATGGCCCAAATCACATCTTTCCAGTCCCGCGCATTCACATCGTCATCGGTGACAATAATAAACTTGGTATACATAAATTGGCGTAAGAATGACCATGCGCCCATCATGACGCGCTTGGCGTGGCCGGGGTATTGTTTTTTCATGGTGATGACGGCCATGCGGTAGGAGCAGCCTTCGGGCGGCAGATAGAAATCTACGATTTCGGGAAACTGCTTTTGTAAAATAGGGATAAATACTTCGTTTAAGGCCACACCAAGAATGGCTGGCTCATCGGGTGGCCTGCCGGTATAGGTGCTGTGGTAGATGGGGTCGGGGCGCTGGGTAATGCGTTCGATGGTAAAGACTGGGAACTCTTCGACTTCGTTGTAATAGCCGGTGTGGTCACCAAAGGGGCCTTCGGGGGCGGTTTCGCCGGGGTAGATAAAACCCTCGAGAACAATTTCTGCCCGTGCCGGCACTTGCAGCTCATTGCTTTGGCATTTAACAAGTTCGGTGCGATTGCCCCGTAATAATCCTGCAAAGGAGTATTCAGAGAGCGTGTCGGGGATCGGAGTCACCGCCGCAAGGATGGTGGCGGGGTCAGCGCCAATCACGACGCTCACTGGGAAGGGTTTGCCGGGGTAAGTTTCTTGCCATTCTTTGAAATCCAGCGCGCCACCTCGGTGTGAAAGCCAGCGCATAATAACTTTATTTTTTCCAATGACTTGTTGGCGGTAGATGCCCATATTTTGGCGGGATTTAGCTGGACCCTTTGTGACCACTAATGCCCAGGTAATTAAGGGTGCCACATCACCTGGCCAGCAGGTTTGAATGGGGTATTTACCCAGATCAATTTCACCACCCTGTAATATGACTTCTTGGCAGGGCGCTTTTTTCACCACTTTGGGGGCGAAGCTTAGTACTTTGCTGTACTTTGGGATTTGCGAGAGTGCATCTTTAAACCCTTTAGGTGGCTCGGGTTCTTTCAGAAAAGCCAGAAGGTGACCAACATCTCTTAGCGCGGTAAGGTCTTTTTCGCCCATTCCCATCGCGACACGCTTAGGGGTGCCAAATAGGTTTCCTAGCAAAGGCACAGAAGAACCCACTGCCTTTTCAAACAATAAGGCTGGGCCTTCGGCTTTAAGGGTTCGGTCGCAGATTTCCGTTATCTCGAGATTGGGGTTGCAAGGTTGCTTGATGCGTTTGAGTTCGCCTTGCTTTTCGAGGCTGCTGATGAATTCTCTGAGGTCTTTGTATTTCATGGTGTGTATCGCGGTTTATGGGGAGAAGCACATAAAAAAAGGAGGCACTGGCCTCCTTTTTTTATGTTGTTTGAGATATAGCTACGAAGGCTTAGTTTTTGGCGCGTTTCATGGCGCTAAAAAAGTCGTCGTTTGTTTTGGTTTCTTTTAGCTTATCGATTAGGAATTCCATGGCGGCAATCTCATCCATAGGATGGAGGATCTTGCGGAGAATCCACATGCGCTTGAGTTCTTCTTCGTTAGTGAGACGGTCTTCGCGGCGGGTGCCAGATTTTTTAATATTGATGGCGGGGTAAACGCGCTTTTCAGCCACTTTGCGATCAAGGTGGATTTCGTTATTACCCGTGCCTTTGAATTCTTCGAAGATAACTTCGTCCATTTTGGAGCCGGTTTCGACGAGTGCGGTGGCAAGGATGGTAAGACTGCCACCTTCTTCAATATTTCGTGCGGCACCAAAAAAGCGTTTTGGTCGCTCTAGAGCGTGGGCGTCGACACCGCCTGTCAGTACTTTTCCTGAAGAAGGAATGACCGTGTTAAAGGCACGAGCTAGACGGGTGATAGAGTCGAGTAAAATTACCACGTCTTTTTTGTGTTCCACTAAGCGCTTGGCTTTTTCTAGTACCATTTCTGAGACTTGCACATGGCGCGAAGGGGGTTCGTCAAAGGTGCTTGCGACGACTTCACCGCGTACTGTACGGCTCATCTCTGTTACTTCTTCTGGGCGCTCGTCGATTAGAAGAACAATGAGGTAACAGTCGGGGTTATTACGAACAATAGACTGCGCAATGTTTTGCAGCATCATTGTTTTACCGGCCTTAGGAGGGGAAACAATGAGGCCGCGCTGCCCTTTACCTATGGGGGCCACCAGGTCGATGATTCGGGCCGTGATATCTTCGGTGCTGCCGTTACCCACTTCCATGATCATGCGTTCATCGGGAAACAGGGGAGTTAAGTTTTCAAATAAGATTTTGTTCTTGGCATTTTCGGGACGATCAAAGTTGATTTCGCTGACTTTTAATAATGCAAAGTAACGTTCGCCTTCTTTTGGGGGGCGAATTTTTCCGGAAATGCTGTCACCAGTACGCAGATTAAAACGTCGAATTTGGCTGGGTGAAACGTATATGTCGTCAGGGCCTGCGAGGTAAGAGCCTTCGGAGGAACGCAGGAAGCCAAAGCCATCTTGAAGTATCTCAAGAACCCCTTCGCCGTAGATGTCTTCACCGCTTTTTGCGTGGCGTTTAAGGATGGAGAAAATAACATCTTGTTTTTTTGTTCGGGCTAGGTTTTCGAGGCCCATTTCACGGGCAATCTCGAGGAGTTCACCAATGGGTTTTTTCTTGAGTTCGGAAAGATTCATAAAGGATACGCGCGATAGGTTGTGACAGACCGGATGGTCTTTAAGTGGAAAAAATAAAAGAGTTTAAATACTGGACCTTGAGATTTTTAGAGCCAGATAAAAAAGGAGAATTATT
>JAHRVS010000206.1 GCA_019090565.1 Gammaproteobacteria bacterium | reverse complement strand
CGGAGAGGGAGGGATTCGAACCCTCGATACCTTGCGGTATACACACTTTCCAGGCGTGCTCCATCGGCCACTCGGACACCTCTCCATCTCACGAGGAAAAACAGATATTCCTCATGAGTTAGGGCGGAGGATACTACCCGAACAATCGCCAAAAATCAACGACAAAGCCCACCCTCCAGCCTTAAGGGCACCTGTAACAATAGCAATTTCATGTGAGAACAAGAAAACCTCGCTCCTAGAGCCACGGCATATCCGGCATACACGAGAATTCGAGTGCGCAGCTACTAAACTGATGCCTCACCCCACCACTGCGAGCAACATGCTTCGTAATCTTCGTCTGCCCGCGGCTTTGCCTCCGTGCCCGCTGTCCCTAAGTATAAATAGGCGACAATCACATCCTCAGGGCGAAGCCCTAAGCCTTTTTTAACCGTTACGCTGTAGGCCATATCTCCTGTGCGCCACATTGCCCCGTAGCGCAAAGATTGAGCCATGAGTAACATGTTTTGCACGGCGGCCCCTGTCGCCACAACTTGCTCAAGAATGGGGACCTTATGGCCCTCAAGAACCTGGGCCACGGCGATAATTATAAGCGGAGCACGAAGGGGCATACGCTTGATTCGCTCCTGCCGCTCCGTAGCCAGAGCTGCATTCTCGACAAGCGCTGATTTCAAGTACAGCTCTCCCAGCGCCACTCGGCCCTCGCCTTTCACGACAATGTATTTCCATGGCCTTAAACGCCCATGATCAGGCGCTTGTTGCGCGGCTCTTAGAAGCTGCTTGATTTCCTCGCTACTAGGCGCGGGGTCCACAAGCACTGGACTAGAACGCCGAAGTGAAATCTCATCCATCATTTCATTTATAAACCTGTTTTAGTGTGATTTTTTTGAGGCAAACGAGCCATTTATAGAGGGATTTTCGGATGCCTGCAATGACAACACGGATAAACCTTACAATACAGCCGCTTAGCTGCGCCACCAGCTAGACCAATGCCAAAAGTTAAGCTAAACCTATATATAGAGCCAATTTTTGTGGCTCCAGCTCCATCGGGGCAAGAAAGAGGGTCATTTACATATTCAGAAGCGAAACAAGGCAGAAGCGGAACAAGAGAAATGCCAGAACTCGGATTAGAGGCATTAATGACACCCAGGTCACCCTTAACACTGACAGGTAAGTGCATCAGTTTAATGCGTCACGCTTTTTATTTCATAAGCCGCATACCTGAGTTGAGCCTAACCGTGCCCATAAAACATAGCCTTCTCTTATCGAGGAGTGATATGAATGCTCGAAACTAAAGCGGCCACGCTAGTTCTCATACAGGTTTTTATCCTTCTGACCTTCATCATTGCCGTGCTCATCGTAGCAATCCTGCACTATAAGAAAAAAGCACAAGGCATCACGCTTTCTCAGACCCTCGACGAACCCATCAACAGCCCCGAGGATACCCTAGGAGACACTGACGATTCTAGCCTTGATGATACCGCGATATTAACCCGTCTTATAGAGGAGGAGATCGAGGCGTGCGCCAAGGTATATAAGTCGATATCAGGCAATGACATTCCTGATGACATTGCTCCCAAAACAGAAAAAAAGCTTTTACCGATCCTTATTCGCCATGCGTACCTCAAGACAGAGTTAGAAGCGGTAGTGGTACGTAATGACCCCATTCCATTTTGGGAAATAATGACCCCTGCCTTACTGGCTCTGGGCAGTACTTTGCCTTCAAAAAAGCTCACCAATATGATACTGGAGCTCAAAGGTAGAGTTGAAAAGCAACAACAAGAAGCGAAACGCCTACAGGGTGTAGAAAAAATATTCTATGCGCTACAAAAGCTATTTAGGGATTCCATTCCAATCGCAGTAAGTTCCATTTTGATACCTCTCACCAAAGAAATGGAACTTTTAAATCAGGGCTCCTCAAGCGAAGAAGTTATCGCTAGTTATAGAGGTGCGTTTGAGGCTCTTTCAGAGGGTAGTATACCGGCCGATAGCCCCGCTGCCGATAGCGAAGACGACGATACAGGCCAAGATAAAGAGGGAAATAAAGATCGGAACGCGAATGACGCAAAGCTTCTAAACCAAGTCACTAAGGATCAAGCGGAAGACATCAAGGTTTTAGAGTCATTTGTTTTTGAGCTACGAGAGCAAGGCACCATACCCTCTGATCAATTAGACCAATATCATAATTTTGTTATCACCATGAAAAAACGCGTCGCACAAACCGATATATTTATTTCAACTATTTTGGACAATTTATCGGAATCAGATATCTGTAGCCGATTTCTTGAGTCGGAGCTCCAAGCCGCCCAAGAGGCGGTAAAAACACTAATAGAAAATATTGAAGATGATCATCAGTCAGCCCATACGCCCAACCTCGACGAAGAAAATGAAGAAAAGCGTAGCTTAGTAGAAATGATTGAACGGTTTGCCATGGATAGCCGTGAAATGATGCAAGCAGTACACCTTCTCGAAGATGATAACGCCACCCTTAGGGCTCGTTTTGAAAGTGGCGATATCAATGATGGTGAAGGCCTCTAGTCTACCCTGAATCGCCTCGAGATGATTTAATTATCAAATAAAAGACGCAGCTATAATACGTATAAACCCAAACTCAAACTGATAGCTTTCGAAAGAAATTCAGATCTAGCCCTACACTAGAGCATGAAACTTGCCCTTCAGAGGCTGAATATTAAGAGGCAAAAAGAGGCCCGTACTTGTCTATCTAGGCCCCACCAACCAGACTTTTTCTACGCACGGAAATCCCACGCTCAACCGGCTCGACGCATCAGAAGATTCTATAAGTTGTAAGTTATGGCCATTCCCGTAGTACCTGTTTAACTCTGCAAATCTTATTGAAAAAGGAGGGCCTTCCATTAAGGCTTGGTCATACTCAAAGCAAACGAGCAATTGCGGCGCATTATCAGCGATACATTGCAGATGTTTTGCATACTGGCTGCGCATATTTTCAGGTAGTGCATCCAAACTTCCTCGATCAAAGATTGCATCAATGTGACCAATAGATTCCAGCGTAACATCAAAGAAATCACCGGCCAATACATCCACATTCTCAGCTCTGCAGCGCTTTCTATTTTCTAACACAATAATTTCTGGTTGAACTCCAATTTCATCAAATAGCTGCTGAATGGAAATTTCACTTAGCTCAACCCCAACCACTTTATAACCTTGAGTTAGTAACCAAGAAATATCCAGCGTCTTACCGCAAAGAGGTATGAAAACCCCGCCCCCAGATTTCAGTTTTAGACGGTTTAAGTTTTTAATAAAAACAGGGTTAGGTTCATACTCATGAAACCCAATATTACTATTTTTCTAGCCATTTTCCCAAAATTCTATCTGCATCTTTTATCCTACTTGCGTTGAAATGCGCTATAACAGTGAGCAAATTCATCGAAGTAAAACCTGCTTCGGCTGAACGTTGATGGATGTGCTATTTGATAGAAACAGATTTTGGCATAAAAGAATTCAGCTAAAACCTGGATCACTACGCCTAATGGTGGGATTGGGCGCTCAGCCTTACCATGGCTCAACGCCATCCGAGTTTTTCCCACCTGTTTCTTTCTGCATAAATAAAAACTTTAAACGCAGCAACTCGCCAGGGGAATCAATAATCATATTTAACCACTGGGCATGACCAATACTGCTTTTTTCATCTAAATTGGAAACCGGCGCCACCAAGGCCTTATTACCAATAGCCTCATTTTTTTTAAGCTTGTTGCTGCGGGTCTTTTCACCTGACTTATCGTTACTCTTTCCTTTTAACTTCTGATCTTGCTGTTTATTTTTTTTCGAGTTCTTATCTTTTTCTTTTTTCTTTTGATCTGACTTAATCGCTCTCTTGTTTTCTGACGCGGCTTCGCTGTTTTCCTTTAGCGGCCCCTTTGGATTTTGTTGCGATTTATTTTCCTGCTTCGGCTTCGGCTTTGCCGATTTCTTTGGCTTATTTTTTGATTCAAGGAATTCTTCTACCAACTTACGATTGAAAGAGGCATCGCGAAACTCAATGTCTATACTCAAAGTTTTATTGAGTTCATCCAGTGCCAGCTTGAGCTTGCCTTGCTGCACCAATGCATTAGCGCGATTATAGTGTGCCTCGGCAGTATTGAGCTTTCCATAGTAGAAAGCTGCCTTATCGAAATCCCCCAGTCGGTACCATGCAGCCGCTTTCCAATTAGGATCGTTGAACCGCTCTGCTGCTTCAGCAACTAAACCAATTTTAAACAACTGATAGGCTTGATAATCTTGCCGTACCCAAAGGTCTTGCCATTGTTTACTTATTTTCGCTGAGAATGACAACTCTTCAGCTTCGGCGTTAACGGGATTCATTGAGACGACGATAAAAAACACCCAGGGCAATACACCTGCACCTAACCAACCACGCCTAAATGCCAACGCCGCAAAAGGTAATAAAACAAACAGCAAGTAAGGCCCGTATTCATGCCATTGATCAATGCGCTTGTTATCCTCACCATTAAGTTGCCCGATTTGCTCTTGCGTGTCGTTGATCCAGCCTTCTCCTTCTGAGGTTTGATCACGTAGGCTCAGATAACGCCCGCCGGCTTGCTCTGCCATACCTTTTAAAAAAACCTCGTCAAGCTTCGGCGTCACCGCCATGCCAAATCGATTTCTTGGGGCTTCGCGGTCTTTAATGTCGGGAATGGAACCGCCGTTTTCGGTCCCTACACCGACTACCGTTAGCGCATAGTTATTATCGGCAACTTCTGATACGGCGCCTTGAAAGGCCGACTCATCATAAGCGCCATCGGTAATCAACAACACCTGCCCTTGTTTTTGCTTATCGCGCTTCAAAAGATCCAGCGCTTTTAACAAGGCCTTATCGGGACGACTCCCTTGCGCGGGCATGATCGCGGTATCAGCGTGTTTAATAATATCCAAGGCAGTACTGGCATCTTCCGAAATCGGTGCGCCTACAAACGCTTGCTCAGCAAAAAGCACCAAGCCAACGCTGCCCTCCTTTTTATCGGCAACCTGCCTCAATAAACGCTCTTTTACCCTCTCTAAACGACTGGGAGAAAGATCGTCGGCATCCATAGAACGAGATAGATCCAAGGCTATAACCAGGGCCGATTCACCACGCATTGAGGGTGACGGCAATTTTTCCCACGTTGGTCCTGCTAAGGCAATAATGGCCAGCATCCAGCCCATCAATAATAATGAGAGAAAAAAACGCGACTGGTGATGGTGCTCATTCACCAGCAAGT
>JAHRVS010000205.1 GCA_019090565.1 Gammaproteobacteria bacterium | reverse complement strand
TTGGCGGCAGTACGACTGGTGCCGTGAGCACTGTGACTAACCTTCTTCATGGCATCGTGCATTTTATCCCAGTTCCCAATTTGTTGTAGGGGAATAGGTGTGATATCTCGGTCACTTTCTTTTTGCGTATTTTTTAACAGTTTCGGAAAAATTTTCTTGCCCTTGTTGGCCAAAATAGCAGTTGCGGTAGCAAGTTGCAGCGGCGTTGCCAGCATATATCCCTGACCTATACCTGCGTTGAGGGTTTCGCCGGGGTACCAGAGAATGCCTCGTGTGGCTTGTTTCCAAAAGCTGGATGGCAAAATACCCCTGGCTTCGCCTTTGAGGTCGATGCCCGTTCGTTCCCCGAAGCCAAATTGCCCCATGAAATCATGAAGCGGGTCAATTCCCAGCTTATAGGCAATGTCGTAGAAATAGGTATCGCAAGACTCGATGATCGCTTTTTCAAGGTCGACCTCGCCATGCCCCCATTTTTTCCAGTCACGATAGAGGCGGTCGTCATTGTCCAGTTTGTACCAGCCGGGGTCTTTAATGCTGTAATTCCAGGTGGTGACATTGTTTTCCAGTGCAGCAAGACCAATAAAGGGTTTAACGGTAGAGGCCGGAGGGTATTGGCCTCGCAATGCCCGGTTGAACAGAGGTCGCGCTATTGAATCGCGCAAGGCGCTGTAATTTTTTTGACTAATGCCGGTGACAAAAAAGTTGGGGTTGTAGGCCGGCGTACTGACGAATGCGAGAATATCCCCATTTGTGGTATCGATCGCCACAACTGCGCCTCGGTTATTTTTGAGGGCCTCTGTTGCCGCCCGTTGAATGTTTAAATCAAGAGAGAGGTGCAAGTTTTCACCCGGGATTGGAGAAAACCGGTCCAAGAGTTTGATAATACGCCCATGGGCATTTCTTTCTACTTTCTGATAGCCGACTTCGCCATGCAGTTGGTTTTCGTAAAAATTTTCAATCCCTACTTTGCCGATATGGTGTGTGGCACTGTAGTTTTCGGGGTCAAGTTTAGCTGCTTCGCGCTCATTGATTCTTCCCACATAGCCAAGCGCATGAGCAAAGAGTGCATCGTGGGGGTAGTGGCGTATCAAGTCAGCGGCTACTTCGACGCCGGGTAGCTGGTGTTGGTTGACAGCAATGCTGGAGATTTCAGCTTCACTAAGATTGAACTTTAAGGGCACTGCTTCGAAGGGGCGGCGGTGTTGATGGCGGCGTTTATGAAAGCGCTTAAGATGGTCGTCGCTAATTGAAACATAGCTGCCAATAAGGGCCAGCGTTTGGTCTAAATCACTGATTCTTTCTGGTACTAAACGTACCGAGAAACTGGGTTGGTTATCCACCAGCAAAGTGCCGTTTCGGTCGTAGATCAGGCCGCGGGTCGGGGGAATAGCCTCAAGCTGCACCCGGTTTTTCTCAGACTGCGTGGTATACAGTTCATGCTGAACGATTTGCAGATAGGCAAGGCGGCTAATTAGAACCAAGGTCATAATCAGCACGGCTGCAAATGCCACCCCAATACGCTGGCGGTGTACGTTTAGTTCACGCTGTGGGTTTTTAAAATTAAGGTGGTCGGCCATTAAAATTGGGGTTGCCGTTTCGCGTAAGTGTGAATGATTTTAGGCGTAAATATATCCAGACGCCAGAATCAGTCCTCTAACGATGATAAGGGTGGCCGGTGTTGATGGACCACGCGCGGTAAATCTGTTCTGATAATATTACACGTACCATAGGGTGGGGAAGGGTCATTGAGGATAAAGACCAGCGTTCGTCAGCCCTGGCGAGGCAATTTGGATGCAAACCTTCTGGCCCGCCGACGAGCAAGGCAATGTTGTCCCCATGTTGCTCGTAATTAGCGAGTTTTTTTGCCAACCCTTCGGTACTGAGGCTTTTGCCTTTTACATCAAGGCAGACCACCCTGTAGCGCGGCGGGATGGCCGCCAGCATTTGCTGACTCTCTTTGTCCATCAGACGTTTAATGTCGGCATTTTTCCCTCGCTTGTTCAAGGGGATTTCCACCAGCTCTAACGCAATGGAGCCAGTGAGTCGCTTGTGGTAATTATTGTAGGCCTGCGTGACCCAATCCGGCATTTTATTGCCAATGGAAATCAGGCGTATTTTCATTCGCCTTTTTTAGTTTCGGGAGCTGCCCAGAGGTGCTCAAGGTCATAGCGAGCACGCGCCTCCGGCACCAATAAATGCACAATAACGTCGGATAGATCTACCAGCACCCAATCACCAGAGCCTTTTCCTTCGGTGCCCAGTGGCTGTTCGCCCGACTTTTTTATCTTGTCTACTACCTGCTCGGCCATCGATTGAATGTGGCGGCTCGATGTCCCGCTGGCAATGACCAAGGTATCAGCAATGCTGTTATGAGGGCGAATATCCAGGGTTGTGATGTCCTTGGCTTTAATATCTTCAAGCGCCTCAATGATCAAAGCGAGTTTTTTGTCTTCTGTAGTGCTCATTCAGTTTTCCGTAAAATAATAACTAGGGGGCATCCCTAAAAGCAGTGATTTTCTTGTGAAGCATGCATTTT
>JAHRVS010000204.1 GCA_019090565.1 Gammaproteobacteria bacterium | reverse complement strand
GGCTCCTCGACCTGGGCTCGAACCAGGGACCCAATGATTAACAGTCATTTGCTCTACCAACTGAGCTATCGAGGAATAAACAGATCAACGACGTCGTTTGTGCGGCGTATATTAGTGTCGAGACATGCTTGCGTCAAGTTATTTTCGAAAAGAAGTTTTTATTGCATGTTGAAATCCACTTGATAGAGCTTGTCAAGAGAGCTAGTTGAAAATTTTTCGCAACTGACTGTTAATGTATAGAAAATACCGAGTTAGTTTGACATGAGGCCGCCTTTCTGACGTGGTGTTTCGTCTGCATCTCTAGCAGGCTGCTGAAGTTCATTGGGTTGAGGCAAGCGCAAGGGGATGTTAGGCAAAAAAGTGAGGCTTGCGTGCAGTAAGTGGGTGTTTTGAGCCTAGCTTAGTAGATTTCACTAGCCTGGTAGTGTGCGGCTGGAACTCCTTTGTCAGACCCCATTTTTGCGGGTCGATTAAGTCTTACTTTTTATTCTTCATGATATTCCGTTATAGTTGTCGCCAGAATGCGAGCCCCAGTCCTGATATCGATGCTTGCAGGTTTGAAGCTGAGGTTTGATGGGGAACCCTGTTAGAGGAGAAAAAAATTGAGTGATAATAAACTTTCTGGCCTTCCTTTTGATCCAGAACAAATGATAGCGATGCATAAAATGTTTATGCAAAACCATCCAGGCTTCTTAGATTACCAATTTGAGGTTGTTGAAATATCTGGTCGAAAAGCATCAATGCGCCTGCCTTACAATGAGAAGTTTGTTGGGGATAGAGCCACGGGCTCTATTCATGGCGGGATCATTACCTTGCTGATGGATACTGCCGGCGGCCTTTGCTCGATGGCAAGTATTGGAAAGATGACGGCTTTAGCAACCTTGGATTTAAGAATGGATTATCTGCGCCCCACTACAAGAGGGCTGGATATCATTGCTGAAGTGGAATGCTATCACTTAACGAATACGGCCTCTTTTGTGCGTGGGATCGCCTATGAAGAGGGCGAAGAAAAGCATGCTGTTGCACACATGGCGGCCGCCTTTATGTTAAATACGAAAGGCCCTGAATTGGTCAATAAGCCGCGCTTTTCTGATGTTGATGGAGGTAAGTAACGATGGCAAAATATTTTGATTTTCTGCTTGATGATAAAAATGCAAAGGATATTGTTAGTTCTATTCCTTTTGCTGAATACCTCGATATTAAAATTCAGCAAAACATAAATGGAGAGATTATTTTCCTGTTACCCTTTGCTGAAAAGAACATTGGTAATCCGGCTATTCGTGCCCTACATGGGGGCGTCATGGCCAGTTTTATGGAATGCTCTGCCTCGCTAATGATCATTGGGACGGTTGCCCACGACCACCTCCCTAAGTGCGTGAACCAGACCACTGAATACCTCAGCAGCACAAAAGACAAAGATACGTTTGCGAAAGTAAAAATGAATCGCGTTGGTCGTAGAGTGATTCACTCTACGACCACATGCTGGCAAGAGGAAGGAAAGCCCCTGGTTATTTCCCATGCGAGGTTTTTAGTGGGCGCGGCGGCCGAGGCATAGCGGGTTGCTAGAGGCTGCGCTATACCACTGATCGCAACACGGTGTAGCGTTCGTCTTCTTCCAGAACATGCCTTATTTGCGATGAGAGGTGTTTTCGGGTTTCTGATTGCAGCCATCGCTCCCAGAATACTTCTGACTTCCAAGTCGCCACGACGTAGTAGTGAGTCGGTTTGTGGCGATCCTGAAGGGCTTCTCCGGATATGAAGCCCTCCACGTTGCCGGCCTCAACCAATGTGTCCTTGCTAAGTTGCCGGTATAAATCGTCTAGTTCGGGTATAACTCGTCGTTCAATCATTACTCTAATCATGCTGGCTGGTATTTACTCCTGTTGATACAAGTGTGTGCAAGGCTATACGGTTAGGTGCGTATTATACTTGCTGGATGTTGAGTGCTAGCCATCAAGAATGACAGATAAACCTGATTTGGCGTTTATGATGGATAAATTGGATCAAATGAATTTTTTCGAAGCGGTGTGTACCTCGTGTTTACCCCAAGAGAGTTGATTAAATGACAATAAGTGCCCCTGATCATGAGTTAGATACGCTTGGATTGCTCTGCCCTGAACCGGTAATGATGTTACACAGTAAGATCAGGGACATTGCCGAAGGTGAGGTATTATTGGTCTTAGCGACAGACCCTTCTACAGAAAGAGATATCCCTAAGTTCTGTAAGTTTCTTGAGCATGAGCTGTTGGCACAAGAGAACAAAGATGATCAATATTTCTATTATATCAGGAAAGGAGTGAAAGGTTGAGGCGTTGTGACTGTTTGGCTCACGCACAATCTATTAGCAATCTGGGGTGTGTTGAATTGCGCCAGAGATAAGGGAAAGTTGAGCAAAAAAGAGAGGTTGCACCTGTAAATGGGGCCAGCCTGTTCGATGGAATGATTTGGACGCTTTACCACGAGCTCCCGCCGCGCTGTCTGAGCAGGCTTTAGCAGGTTATTGAAACTCATGGCCTGCTAGGTTTAACGGCCTGCTATGGGTCCATCAACAAGGAAATGGCGGCCAATGCGTCGGGGTCTTGTTCCTTGATTTTGTTTGCAATGCGATGCTGAAAGAAATACTTAAAACTGGGGTGGCTTTGCGCGGAATACAAGCTCGGGTCACCCAGCAAAACGGGCGTGGTTTCCACTTTGCTTTCATCCACTAGCATCCCTTGCACTGAGCCATTGGCCAGTAAACGCCAGCTAGTTACTTCAATCAGCATGAATCGTTCGCTTTGATCTGTTGAAAGTACAGCGTGTGTACCTATGATATCCGGGATTTCTTGAATTACTTCGTCGGCGTCGCCAGGTATATACTTGTAATACTCAGCGGC
>JAHRVS010000203.1 GCA_019090565.1 Gammaproteobacteria bacterium | reverse complement strand
TGTTCCATCTTGAGGCGGCCGGTGGCGCGACAAAAGTGGGTACATTTATTGTGGCAAGTGATGATAAAACCCTTCTTGTGCACTGTGATATTGCTCAGCACATGGAAAATGGGATGAAATCTCAGTTTGTCGTAGGGAAGGGCAGCGGTGATCTCTCTAGTATTCCTGGGCTGTCGGGTTCAATATGGCCGGACCAGTACCCTGTATTAGGGGGCGATTTGGCTCTGCTGGTGGCGCTTTTGTCTGGGTTTATTTTTGCGTTTCTATTGGTCAGGAAGGCGGCCGGATAGTAGGCCGTTGAAATTTTCTAAGCGGGCCCAACTGGGTGGGGCTTTTATTTGGAGCAGAACTCCTTGATTTTTTCTTTGAGCTCAGCTTCTTTTTTGTTTTTTTCTTCATCGCTGATGTAGCGGTACTCTCCTTGTTCATCCTTGACTCGTATTCTTGCCCGCTCCTGGATAGTTTTAAGGTTACCTCTTGCTAGAGCGCAATCCTTCTTAAGCTGCTCCCTTTCTGTTGACTGCTGTTTAGCTGCTTTTTTTTGCTCTGCGCTGTCGTTTTGACGCTTATTGAGTGTCGCTAGCTTTTCTTGTAGGGCCTTGGTGGAAGTGCTGGTCTGTGCCTTATGTGAGAGGGATGTACCGCGTTTGAGTATGCTAGAGGATCCTTTGAAATCAGGGGGTACTCTGTCCCCGTAATGGGTTTCCCCCTGTTTGTCAGTCCAAGTGTAGATGTTGCCCGCGGAGGAGCTGAAAGATAATATAATTAAAAAAATAGCGGTGCTATGTAGCAATGGTTGAGTTGTCATGGTTTGTTAGTTCTATGAGTTGGGGTTGGGTGGCGCTTGCCACTATTCTAATTAAAGAATAGAAACTGCATGTTTGCTGTGTCTCAGTGGAAATAGTGGGTTTGTGATGACAATGGTCGGTATTTGTTGGGCGGTTGACAATGCATTTGGTTATGGCAGAATATGCCTCCTGTTTAAACTAGGCGTGTTGACTATTTGCTACCGCATACCCTCCGCGCTGGGTATGATTACCTATACCAAGGTAATCTCTCCCTCCTAGTATGTTTACCCCGCTTGAGCACCTCATTCTTATCTTTATGGGGGCTTTGAAAACACGAATAGCCATGAGCTGGTCAATTCAAGCGCTAACCGATTCCGGTGCCTGCCTACTTCCTATAGCAATGAAGTGGGCTGCAGCTAAATTACAATGAATTTGTCGCGATTGCGACGATCTAGCAAAGTTATTAATGAAATAGCGAGGTTTTTCGTGGAGCTTTTATCTGGTGCTGACATGCTTATTCGTTCACTCGAGGCAGAGGGTGTTGAGCAGATTTTTGGTTACCCTGGTGGGTCAGTACTTCATATTTATGATGCACTTTATCGCCATAAAACAGTAGAGCACTTTCTTGTTCGTCATGAGCAGGCTGCTGCGCATATGGCTGATGGCTATGCTCGGGCAACGGGGAAAGTAGGTGTTGTTTTGGCGACCTCTGGCCCTGGCGCAACCAATACAATTACTGGTATTGCGACGGCGTATATGGACTCCATTCCAATGGTTATTTTGTCTGGGCAGGTTCCGGGCCACCTCGTGGGTGAGGATGCATTCCAAGAAACGGATATGCTTGGTGTTTCTCGCCCGGTGGTGAAGCATAGTTTTGCGGTTAAATGCGCGAGTGAAATCCCCGAAACCATTAAAAAGGCGTTCTATATTGCAAGCACGGGCCGGAAAGGGCCTGTTTTGATCGACCTCCCAAAAAACGTCACCAACCCCGCAGACTTATTTGAATATACAAAACCTGAAAAAGTGGTTATGCGATCCTATAACCCAGTGTCTCGTGGGCATGCAGGCCAAATTAAAAAAGCAGTTGATGAAATCATGAGGGCCAAGCGCCCAATTATTTATAGCGGCGGCGGTGTAGTACAAGGAAATAGCTCAGACTTATTGGTTCAGCTTGTTGAGAAGCTAGGCTGTCCGATAACCTGTACTTTGATGGGGTTGGGTGCATACCCCGGTGATGCAAAGCAGTCTGTAGGGATGCTAGGCATGCATGGTACCTATGAGGCGAATATGGCCATGCATAACGCTGACGTTATCATTGCTATTGGTGCTCGCTTTGACGATCGAGTCACCAATAATCCGGCCAAGTTTTGTACCGAGGCCACCATTATCCATATAGATATTGACCCTGCGTCGATATCGAAGACCATTACGGCTGATATCCCCATTGTTGGCTCGGTACAGCAAGTTCTTGGGGATATGCTTGGGCAGTTAGGGCGCACCAAAGACAGCGTCGATGCCGAGGCGTTAGAGGCTTGGTGGGCGCGCATTGAAGAATGGCGCGGCAAGCAGTGCCTAAGTTATGATGTGCCTGTGGGTGAAAAAATGAAGCCCCAGCAGGTCGTCGAAACGCTTTGGAAGGTTACGAATGGTGATGCATATGTGACTTCTGATGTAGGGCAGCACCAAATGTTTACCGCTCAATATTACAAATTCAAACGGCCGCGCCAATGGATAAACTCCGGCGGCTTGGGGACCATGGGCTTTGGCTTGCCAGCGGCGATGGGTGTTCAGGTTGCTTGTCCTGATAAGACCGTTGTTTGCGTAACGGGCGAAGGCAGCATTCAGATGAATATCCAAGAGCTTTCAACGTGCCTTCAGTATCGCTTGCCAGTTAAGATTATTAACATCAATAACCAGGCGCTGGGCATGGTTAAGCAGTGGCAAGATATGCAGTATGACAAGCGTCACTCTCATTCCTACATGGAGTCCCTGCCGGACTTTGTTAAGTTGGTAGAAGCTTATGGGCACGTGGGGATGCGCGTGGACGACTTCGCTGACCTTGAGGCTGCAATGGAGGAGTGTTTCGCGCTGAAGGATCGTCTTGTGTTTATGGATATCTATGTGGATCCCAATGAGCACGTGTATCCGATGAGTATTGCCGGTGAGTCAATGAAAGATATGATATTAAGCAAGACGGAGCGAACCTAGATGCGCCGAATAATTTCAATCCTAATGGAAAACGAACCAGGGGCGCTTTCTCGTATTGTGGGGCTGTTCTCTCAGCGTGGCTACAACATTGATACGTTGACGGTGGCCCCGACGGATGATGAAACGCTTTCACGATTGACGCTTACTACTCGTGGTGATGATCGAAAAATTGAACAGATTACCAAGCAGCTCAATAAATTAATTGAAGTTGCAAAGTTGGTTGATTTGAGCGAGGGCGCACATGTAGAGAGGGAGTTGATGCTTGTTAAGCTTAAGGCATCAGGTGTGCAGCGAGCAGAGATAAAGCGAACTGTGGATATTTTTCGCGGCCAGATTATTGACGTGACGCCGGCGCTTTATACTGTCCAGTTGGTTGGTGACAGCGCCAAGCTTGATGCATTTGTTGATTCCATTGGAGGGGCCTCCGTTGTTGAAGTCGTCAGATCCGGTGTGTCTGGCATTGGGCGTGGAGATAAGGTTTTGGCTCTTTAGGAGCTGTATATATTTTGAATTTAACAATTAACTACTAGCAATTAATCACAGGAAATTACCATGCAAATTTATTATGACAAAGACGCAGATTTATCCATTGTAAGGGGTAAAAAAGTAGCGATTCTAGGGTACGGTTCTCAGGGTCACGCCCATGCAAACAATCTCAAAGAGTCCGGGGTTGATGTGGTGGTTGGCCTAAGAGAAGGCTCTTCCTCTATTGCGAAAGCAGAGGGTTCTGGCTTGACAGTTAAAACCGTTAAGGACTCGGTGAGTGGCGCAGACTTAGTCATGGTGCTTACCCCAGACGAGTTTCAGTCAAGCCTATATAAAGACGAAATTGAGCCGAACCTAAAAGAGGGCGCTGTTTTGGCCTTTGCTCACGGCTTTGCTATTCATTACAACCAAGTTGTTCCGCGCAAGGATCTTGATGTAATCATGATCGCGCCAAAAGCGCCAGGCCACACTGTGCGTAGTGAATTTGTAAATGGCAGGGGGATCCCTGATCTGATCGCTATTCATCAGGATGCAACGGGGTCAGCAAAGAAAATTGCTCTTTCCTATGCCAGCGCCATTGGTGGTGGTCGTACGGGTATAATTGAGACGACATTTAAAGATGAGACGGAAACAGACCTATTCGGCGAGCAAGCTGTACTATGTGGCGGCGCGGTTGAATTGGTTAAAGCGGGGTTTGAAACGCTGACTGAGGCGGGTTATGCGCCGGAAATGGCTTACTTTGAGTGCTTGCATGAGCTTAAGCTTATTGTCGACCTGATGTACGAGGGCGGAATCGCAAACATGAACTACTCAATCTCCAATAATGCAGAGTACGGGGAGTACGTAACAGGCCCAGAAATAATCAATGACGAGTCGCGAGCCGCGATGAAAAATGCATTAAAGCGCATCCAGAATGGCGAGTACGCCAAGATGTTTATCGCCGAAGGTGCTCACAACTACCCATCAATGACGGCTTGTCGTCGTAACAACGCCGCGCACCCTATTGAAAAGGTCGGTGCTGAATTGCGTGCAATGATGCCCTGGATCCAAGAAAGTAAAATTGTAGATCAGTCAAAGAACTAAAAGCTCTTTGGTGCCTACAGAATTAGCGTGGTGGTTTAAAGCATGGATAACAATCAGCCAGAAGATGAAGGTGTAAGCGTGACTTTTGAAGTTGTCGAAGGTGAGATGGAGGGAGGGCGGCATGTGCCACGCAGGGGTGTTTACCTTCTTCCTAATCTTTTTACTACGGCGGCGCTTTTTTCTGGGTTTTACTGTGTTTTAGCTGCAATGAATGGCGCCTATGAAAATGCAGCAATTGCAGTGTTTATAGCGGGGGTGCTAGACGGCCTTGATGGTCGAATAGCTAGGATGACCAACACGCAAAGTGACTTTGGCGCTGAGTATGACAGCCTGTCAGATGTTGTTGCTTTTGGCGTCGCGCCGGCTGCTCTGTCTTACTCGTGGTCCCTGAGTTCTCTTGGTAAGTATGGCTGGATGCTTGCGTTCATTTTCGTCGCCTGTGCAGCGCTTAGGCTTGCGAGGTTTAATACGCAAGTAGATACCACCGATAAAAAGTTTTTTATCGGTCTTTCGAGTCCCGTGGCAGCGGGGCTGATAGCAGGCTTTGTCTGGATGGGTGTGGAGATAGGTTTTGCGGGGCCTGATGTCTCCGTAGTACTGGCGGTTCTTATCGTGTCGGCTGCGTTGCTAATGGTGAGTAATTTACCCTATTATAGCTTTAAAGACCTTGGTGCGAGCGGGCGAGTGCCTTTCGCGGTCATCCTGGCTGCAGTTGGAGTTTTTGTATTGGTTTTTATTGATCCTCCTAAGGTGCTCTTGCTGATGTCCCTGATATACGTGGTTTCCGGGCCGGTGCTCGCTTACCGAAAAAAGTAGGAGAGGTTTGTTGGGACGGGCCGACTGAAAGAGCTTTGAATTAAGGCTTGACGATTTTCCCGTAAAACAGCATAATTCGCGCCCTCCTTGAGAGAGGGGTGGGGCTCGAAAGAGCTGAACAACAAGTTCTTGAAGTATTGAAATGACTTGTTGACAGGGA
>JAHRVS010000202.1 GCA_019090565.1 Gammaproteobacteria bacterium | reverse complement strand
TAACGATGTCAATCAGATTGAACATCCAGCAAATACGATTGTGGTCAGTAATAGCGGCTTTTGGCATGCCGGTTGTGCCCGAGGTATAAAGGTAAACATAATGATCTGAACGTGTTACGGCTTCGGTTTCAACCAAGTTACTGGTAGATTTGGATCGACTCTCTTCGATGAGGTTGGTAAAGGAGGCAGGCGTATTACCGGGGTGAAAAAATGTATCCGTATCGGCCACTGCAAAGGCCAGGCTTTTATCTACGTTAAGTTCACCGAGAATATCGCTCACTTCCTCCGCCAACTCAGTGCCAATAATAAACATGCTTGGCTCAACCAGGTTAATGCTATAGGCCAAGACCTTGCCGGTTTGTGCGGTATTTAATAACGCTGCACAGGCACCAACCTTTGATATAGCCATTGCGCAAATTAAGAATTCAGGCCGATTATGCATAAGCATAGCCACAACGTCACCGCGCTTTAATCCACGGCTAACCAAATAATGGGCGATTCGATTAGCCTGCTCATTAAACTGATGATAAGTAATACTGCGATCAAGATAATATATAGCCGGTCTATTTGGGTATTTATCGACGGTTTTCTCAAAAAACCGGGGCATACAGTCATGATCACTTTCATGACGTTTTGCATTAAGCATTCGTATCACAGAGGGAATACGCTTAAAAACCTCAGGGCTATGACGCACAAGGTCCATTGGCGAAACGGTATCTTTTACAGACATGCAGTTTATCTCCTTAACGAGGCCTTTGAATACCTGTTGGCCTTGCGCAACAAAGCCCAACCACCAGCTAAACAATAGAACTCAAGCACATTAAGATCGGAAAGCATTCATAAGATTAAAGAGCATCTCTAAAAATACACTTTTCAGAGGCACTCTAACGCGATTCTGCAGGAGGGGTGATATACGCCATAATTTCACAATATAATATCAAGTATCCATACTCGAAAAGGCTTTTAATCTAATAGTAATTTACTAAGTTAACACTTAGATATCAAACACACCGCAAAGCGACTCACTAACAGGTTAATAGAACTCACTGGAGCTAGCCGGACAAAAGATAGGCAAGGCTATAATGCCGCGCACAGCCAAGTTAATAAGAGTTCAATGTCGTACTAAGTACTAACGGCTTGGCTTTCACTCCCAGCTTGAGCACCCTGCCTCATGTCAATACAATTCGACGACTCGCTCCTATTACTAATATCAAATAACATCCGTAGCAACAAGAATTAAATAGACCAAGCTATTAAAGATTTGCCATATAAATGCAATACGACCAGCCTATACGGTATATTTTACGCAAGTAATCGGACTATACACAAACACCGTAGAAGTCGTATTTGAAAGCACTTACTGCAATATTCTCTCGGTAATTAATGGCCGAATCACTTTTTGTAAGCTAGGCAAATTAGAGCCTTCCAAGATTCAAATAAACACCCAGCTTAAAACCTGCATCATGCTTTTTCAAAACATAAGGGCGTAATAACTACGAATTGCTGGCGCACCAAATCATCGATATGTCATGCTTAGTCATAATAAAACAAAGGGAAGTGAGTTAATTCGTAATTCAATAAAGTTGCGCCCAACATACGCGCAACCCCAAGTAAGCTTTATTCATAAATAATAGGTTATTAAAACCTTATTTACTTGGCATTCAAAAATAAAAAGTTAGGCACGAATGAAACCGTATTCTTCTCGTCATCAAAGGGCCATCAAATACCTTCAAGTTTTTTATAATGATCGTCTAGCATTCCTTGTACGGCTTTTGCATTCTCCATTGCTTTTTTTGCTTGGTCTAGCGTCGGCATACCTGGGATCATATCAGCAGGGGGCGCCAGGTCTTTGTGAGTCGAAGCGACCTCGCTCTCTCCTTTTATTTTTTTAAGTAATTCGGAGTCATTCATTTCTAAAATATTCTGGTTAGGGTTTATTTTTAACGTTTCGCTCGCGATATTTTCAGGCTCGTCATCCGAGAAGTGCCAATTCCCATCTTCATCCTGCCACTTGTGCACAGTAGTCAATTCGACCGGGTCACCATCAGGGCCATTCAGCGTCGCAGACCCCTTATTAAATCCCAGTAAGCGCGTCATGTGGCCAAAACTTTTTAATAGAGCGCTGTCACCCGCTAAGTCACTCATGCTCATCAGTGGCCGGCCATCGGGGCGTTTCATGATGAAAGGAGCGGCAACGCCTAGTACAACAATAAAAAGAAGAACCTTTATATAAAGCTTCATTATTATCCCTTAGCTGGATCTATGGATCACCAGGCTATATATCTTGCGCAGCGACTTTAGGTATAAGTTGCTCTAAGTTATGCGCCGTTTTTGATCGCGGTACGAATTTCCCCATATTCTTGTGTAAAAATTTCAACTTTTCTTTTAGGCCTCTTACTTCTTGGGTAATTGGCTCATAGGGATAGTGGTGATCTTGAATGCTCAACTTATTTAATTCAGCTGCCTCAATACGAATTATATCAATAATATTGTACATAACGTCCTTATGGTCCGCGCTGTTAGCCTCCCAATAGGCGTTGTCTAACTCGTCATGAAGCTCAGAGAGTATGACCAAGAATTTCTCAATGGTTACGGGTTTGCTCATGCATTACCTCAACGTACGCAGTCGATGCCCATTGACTGCTATCTAATGATAAAATGGTCGCTATCTAAAATTATAGACAGCTCTCACCTCATTGCCGCGCTTTAAAGGGTCTCCGGCGGCACCATATTGGTGCGCATCGCTCTCCGTGGTTTTATTTCGCACCACATCGCCTCAGCAAAGCCCTCGCGGCGCTTGAATTAAGAGCCCTCAACCGTTTAAACTTCCACTATTACAAGCGAGTACAAAGGCCTGTTTTAAATAGGTACGGTACTTGCTAACTTAGGGCATTCGAGTGCCATTTCTCAGCTCCCCCCTCTAACTGGTTGTTGAAATTCGTTGCGTCGAACCGACTACGAATCAAAAACTCGCGTTTTTCGCTTGTTTTAACTCCGTAAATGGTCGACTTAGGGGATTTTCAGTCCACGGGTTAGGTCGCTGCATAGAGAAAGTCAGGTGCTCAGTATGAACTTACTCAAATTTGGTCGGAGATATGCGTGAGCAGTAAGAAAAAAGTAGT
>JAHRVS010000201.1 GCA_019090565.1 Gammaproteobacteria bacterium | reverse complement strand
TTATCTTCGCGCACCTGTCTGAAGAAACGGTGAATCAATCCATTATTGGTGCCGCACTCGCTGCAGCATTAATTACAGTATTTATGATTTTTACCTTTCATTCACTTAAATGGGGAATATTTTCACTGATTCCAAACGTGCTGCCTTTTGTGTTCCTATTTGGAATCTGGGGTGCTTTTTACGGTGAAATCAGCCAAGCCACCTGCATGGCATTCACGATCGTTTTAGGCATTGTGGTGGATGATTCGATTCATTATATTTTCAAATTTCGCGACAATATGTCAAAAATGGACCTAAAAGAATCCATAACAAAAACCTACCAGTTTGTGGGGTTCGCCATCACCGGCACCACCGTTGCATTTGTGGTGAATGGTCTAGTTCTACTTAGTTTATCTGGGTTTACGCCCAATGCAATTTTGGGTGCTGTAATGGTGGTTATCCTCATTTCCGCATGGGCTTGTGATTTATTGTTGATGCCTGCGCTACTGGTACTCTACTATCAACGACGGAAAAATTCAGGACAGACACCCAGCATCATTGACAAGGCAGCATAAGCATATCAACCTATAAAAAACCTTGTGGGCGCTTACAATCTTTATTGTGGCGCCCACCAAACCTCTTCCCGTTAGCACTTGAGCATATCTAAAAAAGGCGCACACCTATGATCAGCTTATACGAAATCACCGTTGCCAATTACATCCGAGTTTTGGATGCAAGTATTGGGTTTATGCAAAAAAGTGAAAGTCATTTTCAATCTAACGATCAAGACTTAAATGAAATTGTTTCAATGCGGCTGGCTCCCAACATGCTACCCTTTTCCTTTCAAATTAATTCTATTCGTCACCACTCTCTGCACGCTGCCCAAGGCATCATCAGTGGAGAATTCGCTCCCCCTGAGCCCCTTCCTGAAACAAGCTTCCAGGGCTTGATCGAACTTCTCAAAATTGCCCGAAAAGACTTGAGTGAAATTAGTGCCGAAGAGATAAATAGTCGCCTTGGTAAACCGGTGACCTTTTCAATGGGCAGCATGAAAATACCCTTTACGGCGGAAAATTTCGCCATGTCTTTCTCCTTGCCCAATGTTTATTTTCATGCTGCCACGACTTACGACATGCTGAGAATAAAGGGCGCACCATTAGGGAAAATGGATTTCATGGGGAGCATGAATATTGGGGCTTAAGTGAAACCATAAGAGTGATTATCGTTGGCGCTTCGGTGTCTATTGATAGCCACTCCTTTCAACGCCAGAAACCCGCAAGAAAATACACTTTCTAGCGGGTTCTTATCCGACGGGCTCAAGCTCCCTCAAATCATCGTTTTAGAAAAATACCGCACATCTGGCGGCCCAACTAAAAACGATACCAGCTTACCCATTATGCCATTGTCAGTAATCGCTTTTAAATAGGTGCCGTGTTGCGCTTGGCTCAACCACTCCTCTTCCAGAAGCAAGTCATTGGTTTCTTCATTGAAATACACCGCCACCCCCATACAACCATCAAAGCTGCGTACATTGGGAAGGTTTTCTGCCAAAAATGGCTTGAGCGATACGAACTGGCCCGGTAAAACCGAACAGATAAGAGTCACACGTAAAGACATTTCAAACTCCTTATTGTTTAAGAAGCTTGTAGCCTAACGTGTAAACAGTAGGCCATTGCCTCAGACCGGCCACCTATGCCTTTTTTCGGTCAAATGAGTAAAATAGTTTTGATGGCTAGGGCCGACTCAACCACGAAGCTCCGTCGGGGTCATGCCGTACCTTGATTTAAATAATTTAATAAAGTGTGAGCTATTTTCATAGCCTAACTCTAGAGCAATATCGCCAACAGACGCCGTCGAACTCAGTAGCCGTTGATGCGCCACCTGCATGCGCTGATTGATCAGCCATTGTTTTGGGGGCATACCAAACTGTGCTTTAAAGTCTCGATTAAAACTCGAAAGGCTGCGTCCCGATAGGTGTGCTAGGTCACTCACTGTCAAACGCAGAGTTTGCCTGTCTTCAACTAACCGCCGGATATTGCGCTTGCCAGTGGTTGCCTTTCCTTTTGCAGACAAACAAGAATAAAACCCCTCTTGATTTTGAAACGAAAGCAGATGCAACAACTCCAGTAGTTTCACATTCAAGAACTCTGCCGACGCAACCCCTTGCGAGGCGGAGCGTTGAATACTGCGAAAAAAGTCATTCAGTGATTCAGAGCCATCAATGGGACATACACCCTCAGCCTGCCTGCTAGGAGAGGAACGTTTGTGCTGATTACGGAGAAAGTGGGTAATGACATCCTTACCGAAAAACACCAAATATGCCTTTAATAAACCGTCGGTGTTCGCATAGTTCGAGTGCAAAAGAAGACCCGCCGGTAGCAATGCCGCTGAACCCGGCGACAAGGTGTAGGTGGTATTATTATGGGCGGTAATAGTTTCCCGACCATGCTCAATATAAACAAGACAAGGGCTTTGTGTTAAAAACTCTACGTCGAGCAAGTCCTGTTCGAGGGCCTTATAAAAAATAGTCGATTC
>JAHRVS010000200.1 GCA_019090565.1 Gammaproteobacteria bacterium | reverse complement strand
AGCAGTGCGACAGTTCGTATGGTGGAATACATTACCTGTGCAAAGAGCATTTTTATGTGGGTAGAGGTTCCCGCAGATGATGCCTTGCAAAGTGATGGGTGCGAGCGACTCTTTCGTGTTTTTACCACGGGAATGGGAATCCCTGCCGGTGCAGAGTTTATCGGTTCTGCTGTCGATCAATATTACCCCGAAGCCTACCACCTTTATGAAACCACGGGTTGCTCAGTCAGCTAGCCTCGGGCTCCTTTGGCCTTGAGCACTTAGTGAGATAGGTTACTTTGTGTATTCCTTCCAGCGTTGTGCAAAAAACTGGGGTAAGCGCTCATCTAGCCAGTAATTCGATTCCTTGGCATGGGCGCCGCCAATAAAACCCACGTGCCCACCTTGCTGGCTTACTTCCAGTGTTGTGTAATTAGACAATTCTTGGTTTGTGGGTATGGCTGAGGCGTTAATAAAAGGGTCGTCGGCAGCTTGAATCATGAGGGTGGGTACTTTGATGTGTTTGATATATTGGCGGGAGCTGGCTTCGCGGTAATAGTGGTGAACAGAATCGAAGTCATTTAAGGCGGCGGTAATGTGGTGATCGAATTCCCAGAAAGTTGTCATGCCTGAAACGTCTGGAAGATTTTCTGTACGTTGGTATTCTTCCTTGTAGCCTTGGGCTAGCAAATATTCTCTCTTTAGCTTAAATGCCTTTTTTAATTCGCCTACTAAATGAGTCCGGTAGAGCCTCGAAAGCCCTTGGTCGAGGGTGTCTGCGCAGGTATCAAGCTGAAAAGGGACTGAGACTGCCGCCGCAGCGAACAGTGCCGGTGTTTTTGTTTGTTGCCCTAGCCATTTGAGTAGCACATTTCCACCGAGTGAAATGCCCAATATGGCCAGCGGCGTATCCGGTTCGGCATCTCGAATAAGTTGGTAGATGGTTTGTAGGTCTTCGGTATGCCCCGAGTGGTAAGCGTGCGCTTTATAATTAGGGTGCTCGATACAGCCACGAAAATTGAGTGTGATGCTTCGCCAGCCTTGTTTTGCAAAGGCATGCTGATACCCTTGTATGTAACTGGATTGCGAGCTGCCTGTTAAGCCGTGAAGCATTAATATTAAAGGGGCTATAGGGGCATTGTTTGAAATATTTTTTTCTGCTGTGGCTACAGCCGAAGCGCCGGTGAGCGGCGAAGGCCCGATAATATCCAGGTAGACAATGTCCTGGTCGTGGGTGGTGATGGCTTGGCGCCGGAAAGGCAGCGGGTTGATCTGTCGGAATTGCGATGGCCAGAGCGTTTGCAGGTGCCGGTTTGCTAGCCATCGATAGGCCTTGAAGGAGCTGGTTTGGATCATGGTGGATTTGGGCTACGTTAAGGTGAAAATCTCACTAATAGTGCGGAGGAACTTCATGCCCCATTGAGTCAGACGTACCTTGGTTGTTTTGCGCCTGTTGGGCGCTTTCTAATTTATCATATAAGTGCTTGGAAACACGTTCGAGGGAATCTACGCGCTTTTCATGTTCACAAATTACCTCGTTGAGTGATTCAATAAGGTCTTCAAGGTAGGCGATTTTTGTTTGTAATTCAATTAGGGGCTCTGATTCACTCTGGTTCATGGTTTGTTTTCTTGTTTAAAGGGGTTCTTTACGGGAACTCTTTGCGGAAGGGCTTAATCTTTTATAGATTATCCCAGGTGGGTGAGCGGTTATGCACCAGGGTCTTGTACAAGCACCCATGGCCTGACGACTACCGACCAGAGTTCTTTCTTCTGATCAAACCACTGCTGTGCTGTTTGATTATCAACTTCTCCGACGTCGCCGTCTTTCATCCATTGGTCAAGGGCATTTTTGTCGTCAAGGGACAAAGTGTACGCCACATTTACTAGGTCAAGTTTGGTACTGACGCGAACAACCTGGCCTCGCGCAAAGAAAGTTTGTAGGTCTAACCAGTTGATGCGGGAAGTCTCAAGGTTGATCTTGTCGCGCAATAAATCTTTGGGAGTATCGGTCATGTTTGCCTCGGTAGCAATAATTTAGGAATTTGTTCAGTAGCAGGTAAAAACAGCGTGTCTTTGAGTGAAGCAGAGCGCATAAAAAACGGCGCCGCAGCTTTCTAGCCGCTTGTTGGAATTCGCTGAGCTGGGGCTGAGCTCAGTTAGGTATAAGGTAAATTTAAGCTAAAAAGTCGAGTTCATACACCGTAAACGCGCATTTCGGCCTGATTTTAACGTTGTAGGCGCCGAGTCAGTGCCAACCTAAGCAGAGGGTGTCGAGCAAGCCGTGTAACGGCCTACTTTAAATATGGGAGTCAGCGGTTCTTCACATCTAATCATAAGACGATTCGGCGCAGGTTTCCAACTCCTTGTCGGTATGGCCTTTTTTATCGAAGAAGGCGCCCCAGGTTTGGGATAATAGGATTATACTTGTGTCTGGTTTATAGGGACTAAGAGCACGGTTATAAACCATTTGGTTTTTCCTGCATAAATGTCTTTGCATCAGAACGACTTTGCTTCTGTGCAAGGGTTTTCTATGCAATAACAATAAGGCCTTCGAATGTCCTATAAAAAATGTTTATTTTCTTCATTTTGCTTCTTGTTTTTCAGCCAAGTATTGCTTGCTGAATCTTGCCCAGAAAATAATTCGCTTCAGCCAAAAAGTAAAATCCTCGCGGGTCTATGGGGAGCCAACTTAAACAACAACCGCTTTCAGTCTAGTGATAATGCGGGCATTTCTGCTGCAGACGTACCGCGCCTAAAATTGAAGTGGGCTTACTATTTACCGCCACGCTTTCCTGGCACAAGTGAGTTACGGTCTCAACCGGCAGTGACGGAGGATACTTTATACGTTGGCGCTCAAGGTGGCATTCTTTATGCCTTGGACTCCGAGACAGGCTGTACTCGATGGACCTACAAAAATGATGTTCAAGTGCGCACAGGCATTATCTTAAGCGATTTTGATGGTAAAAGTTCTCGCATGTTGTTTTTCGGGGATGATGAAGGGATTGTTACCGCACTGAATGCATCCACTGGGGAAAAACTCTGGCATAGAGAGATGGATTCCCACCCCAATGCGATGATCACTGCTGCACCCACTTTATACAAAGACCAACTGTATGTGTCCGTTTCCTCTTTGGAGGTGATTACAGCCATGAACCCCCTTTATAACTGCTGCACATTTCGAGGCTCTGTTGCGCGTGTTGATGCTAGAACAGGGGAAATAGTATGGCAAACATATTCAACGCCCAAACCAGAAAAGACGGGGGAAAATAAAGTGGGTGTGCAAATGTGGGGGCCATCTGGCGCACCAGTTTGGAATACGCCGTCTATTGATATAAAGCGTAACGCACTGTATGTGGGAACCGGTGAAAACTATTCAACACCTGCATCAAAAGGCAGTGATTCTATTTTGGCTATGGATCTGGATAGCGGGAAAGTCCTTTGGGAAAAACAGCTCACCAAGGGCGATGCATGGAATATGTCTTGCACCCTGCCAGGGCGGCTCAACTGCCCTAAAGAAAACGGTTTCGACCTCGATGTTGGTGCCAACACGATACTCTACCATTTGAATGATGGCAGTGACCTAGTGATTGCTGGTCAGAAATCTGGCATCGTTTGGGCCCTCGACCCTGATAACAACGGCAAGGTTGTTTGGGAATCTAAGGTTGGTCGGGGGGGGGCATTGGGCGGCATACATTGGGGCTTAGGCAGTGATGAACGATATATTTATGCTCCCAACTCAGACTATGAGTTAAGCCTTCTAAATATTATTGAGGCACGACGCCCACCTGGAGAGAAAAGCCCCAGTTTAAATGCACTCGACCCAAAAACGGGAAAAGTTGTCTGGAAATATACAGAAAAATTTAGCTGCTCTAATCCTGATGATTGTGATGACGGTTTTT
>JAHRVS010000009.1 GCA_019090565.1 Gammaproteobacteria bacterium | reverse complement strand
TTGCCTTTGTAAAAACAATTCAAGGTCAGGCATTTACTGGTTTGTTGCGTGAGTCTAGGGTTGAGGTTAAGAAAGTGGTTTGGCCGACCAAACAGGAAACACTACAAACTACGGCTTTTGTTGTAGTGATTGTTCTAATTATGTCTGTGGCTTTGTGGGGCTTTGATACGTTGCTAGGTTTTCTGGTATCAGGTTTGCTTGGTTAAGGGAGGAAAATGATGGCTAAGCGATGGTATGTGGTACACGCGTATTCGGGTTATGAGAAACAGGTAAAAAGAACCCTTGAAGAGCGAATAAAACTGGAATCACTGGAAGAAGTCTTTGGTGATATCCTAGTGCCGACTGAAGAAGTCGTAGAGATGAAGTCGGGCCAGAAACGACGAAGTGAAAGAAAGTTTTTCCCGGGTTATGTCCTCGTGAACATGGAAATGAACGAAGACACCTGGTATCTAGTGAAAGATTGCCCCAAAGTAATGGGGTTTATTGGCGGTACTGCAGACAAACCTGCTCCAATTACTGATAGAGAAGCGGCAACCATACTTTCACGCATTGAAGACGGTGTTGAGAAACCCCGTCCTCGCCGCTTGTTTGAGCCCGGTGAGGTCGTGCGTGTTAATGACGGCCCATTTGCAGACTTTAGCGGTGTGGTTGAAGAAGTTAACTACGACAAAAGTCGTTTACAAGTTGCTGTGTCCATTTTCGGAAGGTCTACGCCTGTTGAGCTTGAGTTCAGCCAGGTGGAGAAATCGTAGTAAGCGCAACAGCGCAAGCTTTTTAAAATCTGACATACCGATGCCCGGGTGTCTATAAATGACGGGGAGCTAAGGCCGTAATCGGTTCGAGGCGTTTAACCCAAGAGGTGTAAAATGGCAAAGAAGGTTGATGCATATATAAAATTACAGGTTGCTGCTGGTGCGGCAAACCCAAGTCCTCCGGTTGGACCCGCTTTGGGTCAGCATGGCTTGAATATCATGGAGTTTTGTAAAGCGTTTAATGCTAAAACGCAAAGCTTCGAGCAAGGGATGCCAATTCCTGTCGTTATTTCTGTATACAGCGATAAGAGCTTCACCTTTGAGCTAAAAACCCCACCCGCATCTATCTTGCTTAAAAAGGCCGCTGGCCTTAAAAAGGGCAGCTCTCGTCCTAATACTGACAAGGTTGCAAAGGTGACCCGTCAGCAGCTAGAAGAAATAGCGACAACTAAGGCGCCTGATTTGACTGCTGCAGATATGGATGCGGCAGTTCGAACTATCGCTGGTTCCGCACGAAGCATGGGCATTGAAGTGGAAGGGGTGGTTTAAAATGACAAAATCAAGCAAGCGTCAGAAAGCAATTAGCGAAAAAATAGAGCTGGGTAAAGTGTACGGTACTGAAGAGGCTGTTGAGCTTCTTAATGATCTGCCAGCAGTTAAGTTTAAAGAATCTTTAGATGTAGCGGTAAACTTGGGTGTAGACCCTCGTAAATCAGACCAGGTTGTAAGGGCTGCTAGCGTACTTCCAAATGGCACAGGCAAGACTGTGCGCGTCGCAGTATTTACGCAAGGTGACAATGCAGATAAGGCCAAAGAAGCGGGTGCAGACGTTGTCGGCATGGACGACCTTGCTGAGCAAATTAAAGGCGGTGATTTGAATTTCGACGTTGTTATCGCCAGCCCAGATGCCATGCGTGTTGTTGGTAAGCTAGGGCAGGTTCTTGGTCCTCGCGGATTAATGCCGAACCCAAAAGTTGGCACGGTTACTCCTGATGTAGCGACTGCTGTTCGCAATGCAAAGGCTGGACAGGTTCGTTACCGAACAGATAAAAGCGGCATTATTCATTGCTCTGTAGGGCAGCTTGGTTTTACGCCCGAGTCTGTGAAAGAGAACATCGAAGCCTTGCTGATTGACCTGAAGAAGGTAAAGCCTGCTTCAGCGAAAGGTATTTATATTAAAAAAGTAACATTATCTAGCACGATGGGCCCGGGTCTTTCAATAGACCACTCGGCCTTATCTATCTAAAGAAATTCAAGATTTGACATTGAGCCCCTCCTTACAGTTTTTATTGTAAGGAGGCTCGTCAAAGACCGTAGGTCCTGGGTTAGCTCAGGTTAAAGTGGCCTGCGTAGACGCGGTGGTTCAGATTCAGCTGCATTAGCTAAGTCACAGCGCCGTGTGAAGATTTTCGGAATGGTCCGGAAATCTAGATTAGGAGGTAAATTCAGTGGCTTTACGACTGGAAGATAAAAAGGCAATTGTTGATGGTGTCAACGAGATTGCTTCCAGCGCTTTGTCTGCTGTTCTTGCTGATTATCGGGGATTGACTGTTTTTCAAATGACCGAGCTTCGAAAGCTTGCTCGTGAGCAGTCTGTGTATTTACGTGTAGTGCGTAATACTCTTGCCAAGCGTGCTGTAGAAGGCACGGAATTTGAGTGCTTAAAAGACTCCTTGGTTGGCCCGACAATTATGGCTTTGTCCTTAGAAGATCCAGGCGCAGCAGCGCGACTGATCAAAGACTTTGCTAAAGAGCATGAGCAACTAGAAGTTAAAGCGCTGGCTGTTGGTGGAGAACTGCTCGGTCCCGAAGATATCGACCGACTTGCGAAACTACCAACTCGAGAACAAGCACTGGGTCAGCTGGCAGGTATCCTGCAGGCGCCAATTACAAAACTTGCGCAAACGCTCAACGATGTTCCTGGCAAATTCGCACGTGTTGTTTCGGCCGTCAAGGACCAGAAAGACGCAGCGTAATTTGTTTATTGCTTGTTTATAAATTTGAACTACATTCTTGTTTATTAGGAAAATGAATCATGGCTTTATCAAAAGATGAAATTTTAGACGCGGTCTCTGAAATGAGCGTTATGGATCTTGTTGATCTTATCTCCGCAATTGAAGAGAAGTTTGGCGTAAGTGCAGCGGCTCCTGTTGCTGTTGCTGTTGCAGGTGGCGGCGATGCTGCTGCTGCAGAAGAGCAAACAGAGTTTGATGTTGTGTTAGCCTCTTTTGGCGAGAAAAAGGTTGCTGTTATCAAGGCCGTACGTGGCGCAACAGGTCTTGGCCTGAAAGAAGCAAAAGACTTGGTTGAGAGTGCTCCTGCTCCAATCAAAGAGGCTGTTTCTAAGGATGAAGCAGAAGAAGTTAAGAAGTTATTGGAAGAAGCTGGCGCTACAGTCGAAATTAAGTAATCGATTGCATGCTGTAGAAAGCTATAGTGCAAGTAGTAAATGGCTGGTGACTCGCGTCACCGGCCTTTTTGCTGTGGCATTTTAGGGAATTAAGTGTACTAGCTCTTCATGTTTTATTTGGATTTAAAATGAGCCTCCAATCAAACGACGGAATGTATAGGTTGGTCTGATGAGTAAACTACCAATTATCTACACAGTGCGTGCTTTACAACTAAAGCATAGCTATAAATACCGATTCCTGAATACCTTTGGATTAACGTCGATTCTGTTCGTTAATGACTCCCTACTGAAATAAAGTGGAACTGCTGGGCACGCGCCGAGCGAATAATGTACAGCTGAGGAAATCAAATGGCATACTCTTTTACTGAAAAAAAGCGCATTCGTAAGAATTTCGGTAAGTTACCCCAAGTCATGGAT
>JAHRVS010000199.1 GCA_019090565.1 Gammaproteobacteria bacterium | reverse complement strand
GTGAATTGCTAGATTGGCAATCAAAAGGCATTAGCTCAATAATGGAGATGAGCCACCGCAGCAAGGAATTTGTTTCGGTAGCCGAAAAAGCCGAAGCTGACTTACGTATTTTGATGGCTATTCCTGATAACTACAAAGTGCTCTTTCTTCAAGGTGGTGCGAGCTCGCAGTTTTCTGCTGTCCCACTAAACCTTCTTGGAGACAAGACAGAGGTCGATTATTTTAATACCGGTGCGTGGTCAAAAAAAGCGATAGCAGAAGCCAAGCGATTTGCTAAGGTGAATATTGTAGCCACTAGCGAAGCGGATAACTTTTCCAGTGTGCCACAACAGAACGAATGGCAATTAAACCCTAATGCAGCTTATGTTCACTATACGCCCAATGAAACTATCGGTGGCGTGAGGTTTTCAGATATTCCCGATGTGGGTGCAGTGCCGCTCGTGGCCGACTTGTCTTCTATGATTTTATCCGAGCGAATTGATGTCAGTCGCTTTGGCGTTATTTATGCTGGTGCTCAAAAAAATATCGGGCCAGCTGGTCTAACGGTAGTAATTGTTAGGGATGACTTGCTTGGTAATGCATTGCCTATTTGTCCTATCACAATGGATTATAAAACGGCAGCTGATAATGGCTCAATGTACAATACACCTCCTACCTATTCGTGGTATTTGGCTGGGCTAGTATTTGAGTGGATGCTGGAGCTAGGCGGCCAAGATGAAGTGGCCAAAATCAACCTGAAAAAAGCCCAGAAGTTGTACGGCGCTATTGATAGAAGTGATTTTTTCAGTAACCCAGTGTCCATCGACAACCGTTCGCTTATGAATGTCCCTTTCATTTTGGCAAATAGTGACTTAGATAAAGCATTTCTTGCTGAGTCAGAGAAAGCGGGGCTCTTTAATTTAAAAGGGCATCGCTCTGTGGGCGGTATGCGAGCCAGTATATACAACGCCGTGACGGAAGACGCTGTTGATGCTTTGATTGATTTTATGATGGGCTTTGAACAACGCCATGCTTAGTACGCTAGCGTAAAAAGGAAGAGTGAGTCTTTTCATTAGTCATTTCTAAAATAAAGAGGGTGTCTCGAAGAGCTTGAGGCCGGTCGCGAAGGTTGAAACATGACGGATAAAGTAAGCAGCAGTTTGCTTAAGTTGCGCACTGAAATTGATCAAATAGACAAAGAGCTGCACTCTTTGCTAAATCGTAGAGCAAGTTGCGCCTTAGAGGTTGCTAAGGTTAAATCAGCAGAGTCTGCTTCCGATAATCCCGTGCTGTTTTATCGTCCAGAGCGAGAAGCGCAGGTACTACGAACGGTCATGGAGCGTAATCAAGGCCCTTTGGGTAATGAGACCGTTGCCCGCTTATTTCGAGAGATTATGTCGGCATGTTTGGCGCTTGAAGAGCCCATGAAAATTGGGTTTTTGGGCCCAGCAGGAACATTTACCCAAGAAGCAGCGCTTAAACACTTTGGCCATAGTGTACGGAGCGTACCACTTGCTTCGATTGATGAAGTTTTTCGAGAGGTTGAGTCAGGCGTCGTTAATTACGGTGTCGTGCCTGTAGAAAACTCTACAGAGGGCGTTGTTAATCACACGCTAGACAGTTTTCTTGATTCCACTTTGCGTATCTGTGGGGAGGTTGAATTACGTATTCATCATCATCTACTCTCTTCAAAAGCACTAAATAAAGATGTGCAAGGCATCACAAAGATATATTCGCACCAGCAATCCTTGGCTCAATGCCGCAAATGGTTAGACAGCAACTGGTCGAATGTTGAGCGCGTGGCGGTTAGCAGTAATGCTGAGGCGGCGCGCCTTGCGGCTCAGGAAGAAAGTGCTGCGGCGATTGCTGGAGACATGGCTGCGGAGCTGTATGGCTTAGAAAGAATATCTTTGAATATTGAAGATAATCCCAGCAATACCACGCGTTTTTTGATTATAGGGGCCGATGATGTGCCCGCATCAGGAAGTGATAAAACCTCTGTTCTGGTTTCCACCAGAAACCAGCCTGGGGCGCTGTATCGGGTGCTCGAGCCTTTTCATCGTTTTGGCGTAAGCCTCAATCGCATAGAGACGCGCCCAGCGAAAGTTGGCACTTGGAGCTATGTCTTTTTTATCGATTATGAAGGCCATATAAACGATGATGCATTGCAAGGTTTGCATCAGGCTTTGTCTGATGAGGTCAGCGAGCTGCGCGTTCTAGGGTCATACCCGCAAGCGGTGCTATAAGCCAGTGGAAGTTATAACAAGATTTAGGAGAGTCCATTATGGCTTGTGATTATTTTTCATTGGCTCACTCCGGTGTTCAATCTTTGCAGCCATACCAACCGGGCAAACCCGTTGATGAGCTGGAACGAGAATTAGGTATTTCGGATATCATAAAATTAGCCAGCAATGAAAACCCGCTTGGGCCTGCTGAGTCAGTGTGCAAAGCGCTGGTAGGTGTAATGGCGGAGCTAAGCCGTTACCCCGATGGGAACGGCTTTTTATTGAAACAAGCGCTCGAACAAAAATTAAAAATTAAAACCAACCAGATCACTCTGGGCAACGGATCTAACGATGTGCTAGATTTGCTTGCCCGTGCCTTTGCAGGCCCGGGAAAAGAGGTGGTTTTTTCAGAGTATGCGTTTGCCGTGTACCCCATTGTGACGCTTGCGGTGAACGCGACGCCGGTTGTCGTGCCAGCGCATGAATGGGGGAATGATTTGGAGGGTATGGCGAAAGCGATCACTAGCAAGACAGCGCTGATTTTTTTAGCCAACCCCAATAATCCAACGGGCACTTATTTTGATAAGGGTTCATTTGAAGCCTTTATGGATGAAGTTCCACCAAGAGTGGTTGTGGTACTGGATGAGGCCTATTTTGAATACGTAAAGAAAGATGACTATCCCAGTGGCCTCAGTTATATGAATTCATACCCTAACCTTGTTGTAACGCGCACGTTTTCTAAAGCGTATGGCCTTGCCGGTTTGAGAGTGGGCTACGGGGTTTCAAATCCAGATATCGCTGACTTGCTAAATAGAGTGAGGCAGCCTTTTAATGTCAGTATTCCATCTATTTTGGCAGCTAAAGCGGTGTTGAATGACGAGGCTTATTTACAGAGGTCGACAGAAACCAATAGGCAGGGTCTTGCTCAATTGGAGCAAGGCTTGTCTCGCCTAGGGTTGGAATACATTCCATCAGTAGGTAATTTTATTACCGCCAACTTTGGGAGTGATGCGGCCGATATTAATCAGCGCTTGCTTCAGTTGGGTGTCATTGTTCGCCCTGTCGCTAATTATAAAATGCCTGCTTTTTTACGTATAAGCGTTGGCCTTGCTGCAGAAAACGAACGATTTCTATCGGCCCTAAAGAGGTGTCTTTAAGTGTCAGCCGCTGAATTGAATGGTCGTTTATCAAAAGTAGTTATTATTGGTCTTGGGCTTATTGGAGGCTCTTTTGCAAGAGGGTTGAAGCAGGCGGCGCTTTGCGATCAAGTTGTTGGCTGTGCAAGGTCGATATCTACGCTAGAAAAAGGCTTGGCTCTAGGTGTGATAGATGCCGCAGAAACAGATCTGACTAAGGCGGTGCAGGGCGCTGATTTAGTTTTTCTTTCGATGCCCATTGGCGCAACGGAAAATATTCTCTCCGTTATAGCGCCTCATCTTGAAGAACACACCATTGTTACCGATGCCGGCAGCGTTAAAGGTTGTGTGGTGGAGGCTACCCAGCGTGTTTTTGGCGAAACGCCATTAAATTTCATTCCGGGTCACCCCATCGCAGGTTCAGAGAAAAGTGGCGTTGCGGCCGGTACAGCTGACTTATTTTTGCATCATAAGGTTATATTGACTCCGGTGGAAAATCACTCCCCTCATGCTCTCTCTATAGTGCGCGCGCTGTGGGAAGCCTTGGGAGCAGAAGTCGTCCTTATGGGCCACCTGGCCCATGACAAAGTCCTGGCTGCTACGAGCCACCTGCCGCACCTGCTGGCATATTCTTTGGTGGACACCTTGGCCAAAGACGATGAGAATTTGGATATATTCCGGTACGCAGCCGGTGGCTTTCGGGATTTTACTCGTATCGCTGCCAGTGACCCAACGATGTGGCATGACATATTTTTGGCTAACCGAACGGCTACTCTGGAAATGCTTGATGGGTTTACGGAGGGTTTGAGCCAACTCAGAGAAGCTGTCGAGACAGGGAACAGCCAAGAAATGCTGGGTGTTTTTACGAGGGCTCAAGCGGCAAGGGGGCACTTTTCAACCATTTCAAATCAACGAGCTTATTTGGAACCTATGTCTGAATCCACGAACCAACAGAAAACAGCATTTATCTTAAAACCAGGCAAGCAGGTGCATGGTAAATTACGGGTACCTGGTGACAAGTCCATTTCTCATCGTTCTATTATTCTCGGATCAATTGCAGAAGGTGAGACGCATGTAGAGGGTTTTTTAGAGGGTGAAGATGCGCTGGCGACGTTGCAGGCATTTCGGGACTTGGGGGTTGTGATTGAAGGGCCTCATCAAGGTAGGGTCAAGATATACGGAGTGGGGCTTAACGGATTAACGGCACCTCCTGGTGACTTGTATTTGGGTAATTCGGGCACTTCGATGCGGTTGCTTGCAGGTTTATTATCGGCGCAAGCATTTCCTGTTACCTTAACTGGCGACGAGTCTCTTTCAAAACGGCCTATGGGGCGCGTGGCAAACCCATTGCGTGAAATGGGCGTTAAAATTGACACTGCCGAGGACGGCTCCCCACCGTTAAAGATTAAAGGGGCTCAAAATCTTTCAGGTATCTCCTACAAAATGCCTATGGCCAGCGCGCAAGTGAAATCGTGCTTGTTGTTGGCGGGATTGTACGCTGACAGTACAACCGTCATAGAGCCGGCTGTCACACGTGATCACACGGAGCGAATGTTACACGGCTTTGGTGTGTCTATTGCTCAGCAAGGTGACATGGTTACCCTTAAGGGAGGGCAAACGTTAAAAGCCTGTTCCATTGATATTCCCGCAGATATCTCTTCTGCCGCATTTTTTATGGTTGCGGCTTCTATTGCCCCAGGCTCTGAGATTCTTTTAGAGCACGTGGGAGTTAACCCTACAAGGACGGGTATTATTGATATCTTGCGCTTAATGGGGGCGGATATCAGTTTGCAAAATACGCGCGATGTAGGGGGGGAGCCTGTCGCAGATGTGTTGGTGCGCAGTGCAAATTTAAAAGGGATCGATATTCCAGAGCGCTTGGTGCCGCTAGCAATTGATGAATTCCCTGTTCTATTTGTTGCAGCAGCATGTGCTGACGGTACAACTCGTTTAACAGGCGCCGAGGAACTTAGAGTGAAAGAAAGTGACCGTATTCAGGTCATGGCCGATGGCTTGGTAGCTCTGGGGATAGATGCCAATGCGACGCCAGATGGGATTGTCATTCAGGGAAAAGGTAATAAAGAGCCGCAAGTGTTCACTGGTGGCAGTATAGAAAGCCACGGAGATCATCGCATAGCAATGGCTTTCTCTGTGGCATCTCTGCGTAGTGGAGATGAGATTTGCATCGAAAATTGTGCAAATGTTGCAACGTCTTTTCCATCGTTTGTTCTACAAGCCCAAAAAGTGGGCATTCAAATTAGTGTTAAAGACATTTAGTGCTGCGTTGACAAGAGGTTTTATAAAGTGGAAGAAAAAGAATTCAAGCCAGCGCCAGTGATTACTATTGATGGGCCTGGTGGCGCGGGGAAAGGCACGATTTCCCAGCTTCTAGCGAAAGAACTGGGGTTTCACTTCTTGGATAGCGGTGCTCTCTATCGCTTGCTTGCATTGTCTGTCGATAACCATGGGATTGACCTTGATGATGAAAAAGCGCTGGGGGTTTTAGCTGAACACATGGATGTTCAGTTTAAAGCCACAGACGCAGACTCTCCCGCTGAAATAGTGCTTGAGGGGGAAGTGGTTACTCAGGCCATTCGTCAAGAACATGTGGGTCTTTTGGCATCAAGAGTGGCAGCCACACCGGTTGTTCGAAGTGCGCTTTTGGCCCGTCAACGCAGTTTTAGGGAAAGCCCAGGGCTTGTGGCGGATGGCAGAGACATGGGGACTGTAGTATTTGTTGATGCAACATTAAAGGTGTTTTTAACTGCAAGTGTGGAAGAGCGCGCACAGCGGAGATTTTCGCAGTTGAAAGAGGCTGGAAATAATGTTAGCCTCGCCCGCCTTGAGGAAGCCATTCGTGCTCGAGATGAGCAGGATACAAATCGCGCGATTGCGCCTTTGAAGCCAGCTGAAGACGCGTTAATACTCGATAGCACCAATATGGGTATCAACGAGGTGTTTCAACGGGTTTTAGGCGCAACAAAACAGCGTCTGTCTGAGCAAAGGTAGCTATTCTTTAGTCAGCCTCATGAGTCTGGGATAACAGTGTTATTCCAATTGCACCATTTATGGGGATGACCTCATAAATGTTAAATTATTTCGATGTGCTTCGCCTGAAGATAACCAGTAAAAGGCAAAGTGCATCATTTTTAAACCAACCCGTACTTGCTGGTGAGTATGGCTTGTTGGATATGAAAATATCCTCAAACGAACAGGAACGAAGATGAGCGAGAGTT
>JAHRVS010000198.1 GCA_019090565.1 Gammaproteobacteria bacterium | reverse complement strand
TACTGGATTGGCTAGAAACGGCACAACTAGACCGTGTTGGCTGCTTTAAATATTCACCGGTTGACGGCGCTCCGGCAAATGACATTGCCGAACATGTTCCCGAAGAAATCAAAGAAGAGCGATGGGCGCGCTTTATGGAAAAACAAGCCCAGATCAGCGCAGCGCGATTACAGAAAAAAGTAGGCCGAACACTGCAGGTTATTGTGGACCACGTCGACGAAGAAAACATTTTTGGCCGCAGCTGGGGCGATGCACCTGAAATCGACGGCGAGGTTATTATTAAAAACGAATGGGACCTAAACCCAGGGGATATATTCGACGCACGCGTTACCGCAGCCGATGATTATGACCTGTATGCCGAGCCCGCTGACTGCGACGATAGTTAGGGCTCCTCGAAAATACCGTTTTCATGTGATAACTATAAATGCCGATAAAAACCAGAAGGTGAGCACCCTCACCACAACATGATGGCGCTTATATCGGCTGGCATAGATGTGTTATCGGTGCGGCCTAACAGATTGCGGTGCCAGCAAGGGGCGCCCGCAAAAATATCCCTATAAAACGAGAAGCTAAGCCAACGGTTGCGTTGCCTCCACGACTGATGTCGTTGAGTTTTTCCGTTTAATATATGAAATCACCACTTGACCCCTGTGTTTTCCTTGCCCCATTGTTTTATATTCTGTTCAAGTGAGGCGAAATGTGCGCTGGAAGCCTTATCCATAAAATCAACAGGATTCTCATCAGGATGGATCACTCGGTACTCGATAGCGATTATAGAACGCAGCTGCCCATAAATCTGTATAGCGCAGAACAAACTCGCGCCTTAGATCATTATGCAACTCAGGCCTTGGGTATTGCCGGTTTATTGCTGATGGAGCGGGCTGGATTGTCCTGTTTTAAAGAAATTGAAGCAAACTGGCCCGAGGCGAAACGCATCACCATCGTTTGTGGTCATGGCAATAATGGCGGTGACGGTTACGTTATTGCTGCGCTGGCAAAGCTTGCCGGGATGGATGTCACGGTTTTGCAGCTTGGAGCGATAGAAAAAACGCGCGGAGATGCGCTGCTTTGCCAACAAAGGGCGAATAACCTCGGCGTGCCGATGCATGAAATTCTGAGTGCTGAGGCCTTAACCAGCCAGCAGAGCCGCTTAGAAAGCAGTGATGTAGTGGTGGATGCCTTACTGGGCACCGGTATCAATGGTGCGCCCCGTGGGCTTTGTGCGCAAGTAATCCAAGCCATCAACCTAAGCCCTGCCGGCGTGCTCGCTGTGGATACGCCATCAGGCTTGTGTATGAACACCGGCTGGGCAGAGGGCGAAGTAGTAAACGCGCAATTAACCGTTACCTTTATTGCCTGCAAACAGGGCTTGCTGACAGGGGCGGCGGCCAATCACACCGGTACGCTTTTGTTTGATGATTTGCGGGTGCCGCAAACACTTTATCTTCAAGAGAGGCCCTCATCGTTTCGATTAGAACTTACAAACCTTTTATCTCGCTTGCCTGCTCGACTACCGGCTGCACACAAAGGGAGTTGCGGGCATGTGCTGGTAATCGGTGGTGCTAAAGGCATGGGCGGCGCTGCTGTGATGGCAGCAATGGCAGCGACACGCGTCGGTGCAGGGCTGGTGAGTATCGCCAGCCCCAGTGAAACTATTGCATTGCAGGCGCTTAATCAGCCCGAGCTGATGTGCCAAAAAGTGAAAGATCAAGCCGAGCTTGACGTCCTAATACAACGAGCAACGGCATTGGTCATTGGTCCTGGCTTAGGCCAATCAGAATGGTCTTTATTAGCCTTAAAGCTGGCTTTGGATTCGGGTAAACCCTGTGTCGTAGATGCAGACGCTCTGAATTTGCTCAGCGAAACTTCAGCCTTGAAGGTGCATTCTTTATGTGTATTAACCCCTCATCCCAAAGAAGCGAGCCGCCTAGTGCACAGCTCTACAGATGCGGTGCAGAAAGATCGATTCAAGGCCGTGAAAATAATGACAAAAACACTGGGTGCCACCGTGATACTAAAAGGGTCAGGGACACTCATTAGTGATGGTGAGAATATATCGCTACTCAGCGCAGGTGGCCCAGCAATGGCAAGCGGTGGTATGGGAGATGTATTAAGTGGTGTAATCGGCGGCTTAATGGCGCAAGGTTGCGATACGCTCTATGCCGCTCAACTTGGGGCGAGCCTACACGCCAGCGCTGCCGATAAACTGGCAGAGAATAAGGGTGTGCGAGGAATGTTGGCAACGGATCTTATTCCGCTTATTCGGCAACTTTTGCAGAACCCCTCTGCAGCGCAAGCCCCAAGTAGGAAGTGATAACGCAGGGGAAGAAACCAGCAAAGGGACACCCACGAAAATATCAACAGAATACAACAGGCTAAGCCAGCAGTCGCCTTGCCTCCACGACTGATATCGTTGATATTTTTTCGCTTAACATATAAAGGACGCCTCTAAAATCACTACTTGCTCCCTATATTTCCCCATTTTCTGTGGCCTACAAATTTTAATGGGTGGTCGTAATTAATACATTAAATTAATACTTGCCCCCCTACTTCTCCAACGCTGAGCTTGCTTACCGATTATATATTTTATTAACTGAAGCTCTCTTGTTTGATATCACCATTAGGAAAAAATAGAATTTAATCCGCCCATCAATAATATCCATATAAAACGAAGTGCAAACCCGCGGCCCTCTTGCCTCCACGACTGACGCCATTGAATCTTTCCATTTAATAGATGAAATCACTACCTGATCCCTTTGTTTCTGGTGTAAATCAACTCCTTTAGCCTGTTGGCACTGCATCAAGCATGCTCCTATTTTTAGGTTGCCAAAACTAACCACCTCTGTAGGATGCAAAGCCTACCCGATTTTTTTGCTCCCTCCCCATGATCTATGCGTGCAAATATTGTAATTCCTTTTTCTTTTAAGCTCTATTCAAGCGCGCCTGCTATCTTCTTTACAACAAAGTCACTTTTTCGCTTAGTAAGGCCATTATCCGCAAGTACCAATGGTGCGGGGCAAAAAAATATGATTAGTGCGAAAATACACGTATAAGCTGCTCACTATATTATTTCAACCAATGATAGTTTGAATATGTTTTTGAAATATTAGCCGGCCCTTGATTTGACGCTATCATTTTCTGCTTAGGGCTTTTATTCAAGCAATTAGGTGTGTAAGAATGGAGTTTGTTTGGCCTAGGGGGAACCTCTTAAGGTAAAGGCATTATAAACATACAGTATCCTGAATGCGTGTATTCCTCACTAAGCTTGCATAATAAGCAAGCAGCACAGTAGTGAAAATAGATTTAATTTTTTGCCCTTATCTGCCTATAGAATATCCATTAAACGCTATAATTAAGTATTAATTTATGAGGCTATTAACCTGAGGATTCTCGGGTGAACAGCCTCATAAATACATAGGTTTTCTTGTGTCTCTATATTAAATAATTATAAGGCAAAGCATGAATATACCTAGGTATTATTTAGTGAGCCTCCTTGCATTGGCGGGTAGCATGCCCCCCCTAAACTCGAACGCCAACCCTCTTATTACCTTAGGTGTAGCAGATGTAAACGCGGTGCTTTTGCATAATGCTGAGCAAACAGGTTTTGTCGATGAGGTCCTTACTGTCGCATTTAAGCATCTTGGTTATCAACTGCATACCGAACTCTTTCCAGCTGAAAGAAGTTTGAAAATGGCAAATGCAGGCCTGGTAGATGGCGATATGTTTAGAGTTCAACATATGGAAGCGCAATACCCAAACTTAATTCGGGTGCCAGAAGCTGTAATAGAAATGGAGATAGTCGTTTTCTCCCGTAAACCTATTGATCTGGGCAAGGGCTGGGCTGCATTAAAAGGCAAGTCAGTAGGTTTACTTATTGGTACGAAACGGGTTGAGGAGAATGTGCCCGCGAGTGCTACCCAGACCAAGGTAAAAAGTGTTCAGCAGTTATTTGCATTGCTTAATACAAAGCGCGCAGACTATGTTGTATTTGCCAACATGGTTGGGCGCCACTATTTGCGCAGCAGTGGAATTTCTGGTGTTTTGGTAAGCGAGCAGTCACTGGAAAAAAAGCCTTTTTTTACCTACCTTCACCGTAAACATAGTGCTTTGGCTGAAAAATTAGCTGCCACATTAAAAATAATGAAACGCGACGGCAGCTACCAGGAGCTCGCTGAAAAACACAGAAAACTTCGCCGCCAACATGCGCCTGCCAATAAATAAATAGCGGCCTTATTTATTGAGACAGTTTTCTGCAAATCAAGGCACACCAAAGGAAGGGAAACCTATTATGAATATCGCGTCCAGCATCCTTTCTGGCTCTTTGGCAAGACGCATGAGTCTTGCTATTTTCCTGATCAGCATTGCCTTTACTATTGTGAGTTCTGGTATTTATTTATATGTTCAACTACAAGCTGATTTAAAAGGCATTGATAAGCAATTGAATGAAGTGCGAGACAGTCACCTAGTGGCTATTGGTGCACGGCTTTGGGTCGCAGACACAGACTCCTTAAAGCTGGATTTAACGGGAATGCTAAACCTCGAGGCCATTAAATACCTTGCCATCAGAGAAAAAAGCCAGATTCTGGTTGAGGCGGGCCAACAGCCGGAGCGTGGCAAACTAGTGCGACACCATCCAATTTATTACCTTTACCGTGGTGAACAATTGGAAATAGGTAGCTTAACAATTGAAGCAAGCACAAACGGTGTTTATCAGGCTTTATATAACAAAGCGTTATTGACCATTGTTATGATTGCCTTGCAGACATTTATGGTTGCGGGCCTTGTGTTGTTATTTTTCAACCAAGGCATTACCCGCCATCTTCGTACTATTTCTGCTTTCGCCCGAGACTTGGAGCTCTCAAATATCGAGCAGCCCTTGATTTTAAAGCGTTATCGATCGGTGCCTGGGAAGCCGGACGAGCTCGATATCCTGGTTGAAGCTTTAAGCACGATGCAACAAAAATTAAACAAATCGGTAGAGGCGCTGAGAGAAAGCAAAGAGAATCTCTCATTAACGCTAAACTGCATTGGCGACGCGGTCATTGCAACAGATTGCGACGGCCTAATAACCCGCATGAACCCGATTGCCGAACTATTGACAGGGTGGACCGCTGAGGGGGCGTCAGGCCTGTCTATTACGGATGTATTTCCCATTATCCATGCCACTTCTCGTAAAACAGTAGAAAACCCCATTCTTCAGGCCTTAACGACAGGCGAAACAGTAACACTCAGTAACCATACAACACTGTTAGCCAAAAATGGGCAGGAATATCAAATTGCTGACAGCGCTGCACCAATACGAAGCAAAGGAACTATCATCGGCGCTATTCTTGTATTTCATGATGTGACGGAACAGTACCAGATGCGCCAGAGCTTACGTGACAACGAGCGACGCTTGAAATTACATATAGATCAAACTCCGCTGGGTGTTATTGAATGGAATCGAGATTTCGAAGTAGTGAGCTGGAACCCCGCAGCTGAAAAAATGTTTGCTTATCGCCGAGAAGAGGCGCTAGGACGCCATGCTACCGAGCTGATTGTATCAGCCGATG
>JAHRVS010000001.1 GCA_019090565.1 Gammaproteobacteria bacterium | reverse complement strand
TTACGCCGGGCCACAGTCTTATCGATACGATGAAAATACGCATTAAGGCGCGCGTGGGCTTTATAAAAGCAACAATTAATAACAACCTTATCCCTAATGAGGTTGTGGCGGTAAAAAATGGGCCAGTTCGAAGCATCATTGAAGTGGACGCTTCCATTGCAATACTGGGTGTGACATTAGGCGAAGGCGGTGCTTCGGTAACGATTACTAACCAGGCCGTTCAATTTCCGGTTTTTGCAACGATCCCTAAAGCAGCGGCTTTGTTGAGCGACTTAAGTATCGGCATTGCGTTGGACTTCCATAAGCTCGAAGGGGCAAAAGTTAGAACTGCTCTTGGTCCGAAAGAACCCATCATTGCTGGCGGCGGCGGCACGGATCCAAGTGAGCATAAGGTGACACTTGAGGATGACTGGTTGTCAGGCTCCACAGGCAATGGCTGGGACATTGTCGCATTTTTCCAAGGCTCTGAAAGCTTCAAGCCAACGCTTGACTTCCAGTATAATGATGCAGGAAGGGGGGGCAAGGAAGACACGCCAGAGCGTTATGATGGCGGACACCCTCAAGTGGGCTACTTTGTTTCAGATATACCCAATGATCAAGATATTGTAGTGGGTGTAAAGCTATATTTTGATGATAAGTTATGGCATGGGGATAGTGTCGAAGGTGCAATTTCAGAAATAAAAAATCCAGCGGTGATTACTTTGAGCCCAGTGGTAGCGGCTGTTGTCGCTGCCGACTAAAACATTATTTTAGTGCATAGTTTTATTGCATGGCTTAAGTAGGAAAAGAGGGGGGCAATTGCCCTCCTTTTTCATTTCTTGAGCCCTGACTTTTTCTGTTTTTAATGTTTTGCCCTACGGTAGTTGTGTACAGGTCTTGATTGTACCGCCGGTGCTGCCATAATTACGCGCCAATATTCCACCACTTGAAACCTTCGAGTGATCAATGGAATAAAAACTGGGTGGGCAGATGAATACAGACATTAATATTATTCTTACAAATTTGGACGTACTACATTATGGCTTGATTGGGGTTAGCCTGACGCTTGGTTTAGTCGTCATTCTCTTGTTAGTGGTTAAATCACGTGATGGCCAAGGGGATGCTGTGATTAGGCAAGATACTGTCCAATCGGCTGGAGCGCAAGATCCCTCTCAGAAACCCTCCCCTCAATTCAAAAAAGCGTCTTCTGACTCTGCATTACAGCTATTGGGTTTGTTGCAACATGAGGCGCGTCTTATTGATTTTCTTGAAGAAGAAACACAAAGCTTTAGCGATGCAGAAGTGGGTGCTGCCGCTAGAGTTGTGCACGAAGGCGCTAGGAAAGTGCTTCGTGAAAACTTTAGCATTCTTCCTGTTCGTGATGAAGTAGAAGGTACGCGCTTAACTCTGGAGTCGGGTTTTAATAACCAGGAAGTACGCCTTAGTGGTAATGTTATTGGTGAGCCCCCATTTGCCGGGCAGCTGGTGCACCGTGGCTGGCGTGTCAACGAAGTTAGTTTACCCAAGGTTAGCTCGGAGCATGACTTGAGCGTTGTTGCTCCTGCAGAAGTGGAGTTGTAATCATGTTTAGCCGGTTTAGCCGAGGACGCTCCTCGAAGAAAGGAAATGAAAGGGCTGGAGAATTAAAGGGCTCAGTAAAGGGGGGGGAGGGTGATGCAGTACTTCCCGAGAAAAAAAATATTAGTGATTTAGATAGTAGCTCGGACATTACGTTGAAAAGTGATGATAGCCTTCAGAAAGAGGAAACAGGGGAGCAGTGGCGACAGGCCTTTGCTGTTGGTATTGACCTAGGAACCACGCACTGCGTTCTTTCCTATATGTCATTGGAAGGGGGGGAGCTGGAAATACTGCCTATCCCTCAAATAAAAGACCCTGGAGTGATCAGTGAGCTTTCTCAGCTGCCCTCGTTTTTGTATTTACCTCATTCAGAAGAGTTTAGTGATAATGATCTGCTATTGCCTTGGGAGAATCAAAGCTCCGAAAACCCGTTTAAACTTATAGGCGGAGAGTTTGCGCGTGCTCACGGCAGCAAGTCTCCTATTCGTCTTGTATCGAGCGCAAAGAGTTGGTTAGGGCATGCGGGTGTTGATTGCAAGGAAAGCTTTTTACCCCTTGAGTCACCAGAAGAGGTGGAGAAAATATCTCCATTTTCGGCAACGCAGTATTACCTGCAGCACATTACCGACTCCTGGGAGCAGAAATTTCCCGATAATCCTTTGGCACAGCAGTTATTAACTATAACGGTACCGGCATCGTTTGACCCTCTAGCAAGGGAGCTGACGGTCGAGGCTGCACACGGTGTCGGTTTAAATAATGCCGTCTTATTGGAGGAGCCGCAGGCAGCTTTATACGGTTGGCTCCACAAGCAGGGCGAAAACTGGCGCCAGCAGCTCAGTGTGGGGGACGTTATTTTAGTGGTGGATGTCGGGGGAGGCACCACGGATCTTTCTCTTATTGATGTTAGTGATGATTCCGGTGAGCTTATTCTTGAGCGCTCTGCAGTGGGAGAGCATATCTTACTAGGCGGTGACAACATGGACCTAGCCCTTGCCTATCTGATAAAAACTAAGCTTGAAACGGAAGGTAAGCGCATTGAAAACTGGCAGCTACAGGGGTTGGTGCATGGGTGTAGGAATGCGAAAGAGAGCCTGTTGACAGATCAAAATCTTTCAAGTGTGTCGATCGTCGTTCCAAGTCGCGGTTCAAGCTTGATGGGGGGCTCTCTTCGAACAGAGCTTACACGAGAAGAGATCTTGGGTGCGCTTGTTGATGGGTTCTTTCCAGAGGTGGAAAGAAGCGCGCAGCCAGTCAAGCGACGTCGAGCGGCATTAACGAAAAAAAGCCTGCCCTTTGCGCAAGACCCTGGCATTAGCCGTCATTTGGCGGATTTTCTTTCGAGCCAGTCGAGCTCTCATCATTTGACGCCAAGTTTTGTTAGGCCTACGGCATTACTATTTAACGGTGGTGTATTTAAGTCAGACCAGCTTTCTACAAGAATGTTAAGTAACTTAAGTCAATGGTTAGCTGAGCCCAATGCTGAGATGGAAAGTGCTCCGCTTAAAGTGCTTCAGAATATTGATTTGGATCATGCAGTTGCCAGTGGTGCAGCCTACTACAGTCATGTGCGAGATGGGAATGGCGTAAAAATCCGTGGAGGAACAGCGCGTAGTTATTACGTTGGAATAGAAAGCGCAATGCCTGCAGTGCCGGGGTTTGAGCCTCCGATGCAGGCATATTGCATCGCCCCATACGGAATGGAAGAGGGAAGTAAAGCGAACTTACCTGATGAAGAGTTTGGTTTGGTGGTGGGAGAGCAAGCCAGCTTTTGCTTTTACAGTTCGTCACAGAGAAAAGAAGACGAAGTGGGCATGCTTTTGGAGGACTGGCAAGACAGTGAGCTGGAGGAGCTGGAAGATATTTCAGTTAACCTTTCTGCAGAAGGGCGAAAGCCAGGAGAGGTGGTGGCCGTTCACCTTCAAGCCGCTGTGACTGAAGTCGGCACGCTTAAGTTAGAGGCAGTGTCTGCAGAAGATGGGCAGCGCTGGAATGTGGAGTTCAGTGTTAGGGATGGTATGTCTGCCTTAGCTTAGGCTCAACTGTTTCTGTTTCGGCGCATGCCTCCCATGCTTTGAATTGAAACTCTCTCACTTCAGAGTTCTCCGTCAAAAGAGGTTAAACATGGCAATCGCCGAGTCACGTTATATTGTTGGTATTGATTTAGGAACCACGCATACCGTGGTGGCCTTCGTGGATACCGCGTCTGGTTCAGGTCAGATTGAAATATTTGAAATTGAGCAGCTCGTAGCACCGGGGGAAATAAAGGCGCGGCCACTATTCCCCTCACTGCGTTATCACCCTGCTGTGGGCGAGCTTCCGGAAAATCAATTGCTGTTACCTTGGCATCAAGCGGCCAATGGCATAGATTGCCCGCCCGTATTTGGGGAGCTAGCGAGGGCTTTAAGCAGTAAAGTAGAAGGCCGTACTGTGGTCAGCGCTAAAAGCTGGTTGTCGCACGAAAAAGTTGATCGCGCAGCAGAGATCCTTCCTTGGGGCGCAGGCGAGGGCGTGCAAAAAGTCTCCCCCATTGATGCCAGCGCCAGTTACCTGATGTATATCAGGGATGCGTGGAACCACCTGCACCCAGAGCACCCGCTGCAAGATCAAGATATCGTGTTGACGGTCCCCGCCTCATTTGATGAAGCGGCTCGAGCCTTGACCATTACTGCATCGCGGCGAGCCCAATTGAGCAATGTGCGCCTATTGGAAGAGCCTCAGGCCGTATGTTACCACTGGTTATTCCGAAATAAAGATGACTTAGATAGCCGACTTGCAGGCTCAAAGTTAATGCTGGTGTGCGACGTTGGGGGAGGCACCACAGACCTCACCCTAATTAAAATCACTTATGAGGAAGGTCGTCCACCCTCTCTGACGCGTATAGGAGTAGGGGATCATTTGATGCTTGGTGGTGACAACATTGATCTGGCCCTTGCCCATATGGCAGAAAAAAAACTCTCGACAGGCGAGAAAAAACTAAGTGCCGCATCACTGGCGCAGTTGTTAGAGCAGTGTCGTATTGCGAAAGAAAAGTTGTTGTCAGGAGGAGGGCTTGAAAAGGCCAACGTGACCGTTCTCGGAGCCGGTTCAAGGTTGATGGGGGGGGCAAAAACCACGGAATTTTGCGTTGAAGAAGTACAGCAGTTAGCACTAAATGGCTTTTTTCCAAAAGTGGCCCTCAGCGATAAGCCGAAGGTAAAGCGCAGTGCCTTGGTTGAGTTTGGCCTCCCTTACGCGGCAGATGCTGCAATTAGCCGCCATGTGGCAAATTTTCTTAGCCATTATTCTCGTGCCTGTGCTGAGGCGCTGTGTTTAGATGAGGGCGAAATGGCAGTTCCTGATTGTCTGTTGCTAAATGGGGGTATGTTTAACAGTGAAATGTTGACAGAGCGTATCGTCGAACAACTTGCGGATTGGCGAGGCGCTGACGTTAATTTGTTAGAAAATGATCAGCCTGATCTGGCTGTGGCCTACGGTGCCGTAGCTTCTGGTTTGGCGCAGCGAGGTGAGCAGGCCAGGATTGGCGGCGGCTCAGCACGCAGCTATTTTTTGGTATTGGATAAAGATAAAAACGAAGGTGTATGCATTCTTCCTCAAGCGAGCGAGGAAAATCATCAGGTTCGACTTGCCGAGCACCGGTTTTTACTTAGTGTGGGCGCCCCAGTACAGTTTGAAATGGCATCCTCCACTATAGACAAAAGTTTTGAACCAGGGCAGCTGGTTACATTGAACAAAGAGGATTTCCCCATCCTCCCTCCTTTAGCGACAGTGATGAAAAAACGCGGAAAGATGAAAGGCAGTGAAGTGGAGGTGCAAATTGCAGCGACGCTCACTGATGTGGGTACGTTGGAGGTTCAGAATATTTCTACGGAAGATTCAAATCGTCGATGGACATTGGCTTTTGACCTTCGTCGTGATGAGAGCATCTCTGTTAACCACAGTGCTCACCCAAAATTGGAGCAAGCGAGGAGCCTCATTGAGGCCGTTTATGGAGGGCGGACTAAAAACATTGATGCCAAGGCAGTTAAAAAATTGCGCAATGAACTTGAACGTTTATTGGGTGGCAGGGATCAATGGGAGCCATCTCTGCTTAGGGATCTGTTTGGACCTCTTTTAGTAGGCGTAAAAAAAAGGCGACGTAGTGCAGACCATGAGCGCGTCTGGTGCAACCTTGCCGGCTTTACACTGCGCCCGGGCTTTGGTTTTCCAGTCGATGAGTGGAGAATCGAGAAAATCCAGACGTTGTACAAAGATGGATTGCAGTATCGAAATGAATCAGTCGTTTGGGCAGATTGGTGGAATTTTTGGAGGCGAGTTTCGGGCGGCTTGAACACCGAGGCCCAAGAAATGATATTTGATGATATTGCACCCTACCTACAGCCCTTGCCAGAAAAGCCCAAAGCACACCTCGCTCAATTGAAACGCAAAGGTTACTTGGCTTTTGATGATCTGCTTCGGCTTGCGGCCAGTTTGGAAAACCTCCCAAAAGGGCGCAAAGTGATTATGGGTGGTTGGTTGTTAAAGCGCCTTGAAAAACCCTCAGAAAGCACTCAGCTTTGGTGGGCACTAGGCCGGTTAGGGGCAAGGGTTCCAATGTACGGAAGTAGTCATAACGTGGTCCCTGTTGCGGAAGCGGAGCAGTGGCTAGCAAAAATATTGACTTTAGATTGGAAGAAAGTGAGTCAGGCACCATTGGCTGCAACCACGTTGTCTCGTAAAAGTGGTGATCGCAGTCATGATATTAGCTTGTCCCTCAGGCGGGAAGTCGTTGAAAGGCTCGTTGCTCATCGCGCTACGCAAAGCTGGATTGACATGGTCGAGCAAGTGGTTGAGCTGGATGCTGCAGACGAGAAGAGGATATGGGGTGACGCACTTCCCCCAGGGATCCGCCTAGTAAAGGAAGACTAAGTTAGGCCTGGGGTGGTCGTTTGACTCCTTGATGGAAGGCTGAATAACAAGGAGCAAGGCGCGTGTGCAGGGAGTTATTTTAAGGGGGTATTTTGATAGTGAGGAGCGAATAAAGCACAAAATTCGCAGAAAACAAGGCTTGCGTCACGACCGATGCTTGACTTATAAAATTCACCCTATAAACTTAGCCTTAGCTCGAAAGAAAGTATCTTGGTTATATTCTCACGTTCGTTGTTTTACTTGTA
>JAHRVS010000197.1 GCA_019090565.1 Gammaproteobacteria bacterium | reverse complement strand
TGTGGGTGAATGCGGCGGGATTGATGATTATACAGTCTATTCCTTCATGCTGCGCATCGTGGATTCTTTCGATTAGCTCATACTCAGCATTACTTTGTAAAGATTGAAGGTGGTGGCCTTCGCTTTGAGCAAGTTTATTGAGCCTGGCATTGATATCGCTAAGGGTGTCTGTGCCGTAGACGCTCGGTTCGCGGCTGCCTAATAGATTAAGATTGGGTCCATGTAGTACAAGAATTGACGCCATTTTAGGTCTCTCCGAGGCAATGATTGATCACCATTGTATGACGAAAGGCTCGTTGCCGCGCAACATGATCCCTAACTATAAGCTTTTTTTTGTGAAAAGACCGCCTTATAGCAGAACCTTTTCTAGCAAGTGGGCCCGAAATTGCTCCGCGTGCATCTCACCTTGTACGCGAGCCTCTTTTAGCTCTTCGCCCTCGGGTGACCAGAATAGGACGCTAGGCAGCCCGAATAAACCATAATGATCAAGCATTGATTGTCCGTCTTCAGTAAGGTTGGAGATGTCCGCCTGCAACAGCAAGGTATTGGCAAGTACCTTTTGTACCTCGGGTGCCGAGAAGGTTTGCCGTTCCATGATTTTGCAGGAAATGCACCAGTCAGCGTAAAAATCGAGCATCACACTGCGGCCCTGTAATTTTGCGCTGGCAAGCGCTGCATTCAGTTCAGTGAGAGTTTTGATAGGTTGAAACAGAGCGTTATGTGTCTCGGCTTGAGGGTTTGTTGGCGAACGTTGGGCCTGTAGGGGCTTTAATGGGTCCGATCCCCCGCTTGCTGCGCCAATGAGCAATAGCAGGCCGTAAGCGAGCATAAACACCCCCAGGCCTTTCCACAGTTTTTGCCACCCCGTTGTTACTGCATCAAGGGCGTTCAAGTATATGGCAGACCCAATTAGGAGTGCGGCCCACAAGGCCAAGGTGAGAGGTCCGGGAAGAATGCGCTCCAGCATCCAAACCGCTACGGCAAGCAGCAATACACCAAAAACGGCCTTCACCGAATCCATCCATCCGCCGGCCTTTGGAATCAAACTGCCACCGCCTGCGCCAATGATCAAAAGAGGCGTGCCCATTCCCATGGCGAGGCTAAAAAGCGCCCCACCACCCAAAACCGCATCCCCAGTAGAGCTAATGTAGGTTAGTACACCAATGAGTGGCGCAGAGACGCAAGGTGAAACCACCAGGGCAGACAGTGCGCCCATAACGGCCACGCCAATTAAGTTGCCTCCCGCTTGCTTTTGATTCAGGCGCTCAAGTCTATCGCGTAAAAATGCAGGTAGCTGTATTTCATAAAAGCCGAACATGGAAAAAGACAAGAGTACAAAAACAAAGGCAAACGTAATGAGAACACTGGGTTGTTGCAGGTACATTTGTAAGTTTGCTTTTGCGCCAAAATACCCAATAAGAATACCCGCAAGCGCATAGGTTGAGGCCATTGCCAGTACATAAATGAGAGAAAGGGTGAACCCTTTTCTAACCGTGAGGGTTTCATTTTGGCCAGCAATAATGCTTGAAAGTATGGGCACCATGGGTAGGACGCAAGGTGTGAAGGCCAAACCTAGGCCAAGCAGATAAAGCGTGAATAGACTGAAAATCAAGTTACCTTCCATCAGTTGGGTGGCAAGGTCGTTGGTTGTAGGGCTTGGCTGGCTGCTTTTTTGGGCGGGAAGGCCTCCTGCCTTGGGCAGCATGTCATCTACTTGAGGGTTTCCACTATTCTTCGCGAGAGGGAAACGTCGAGTTTGAGGTGGGTAACACAAACCGGCATCGGCGCAACCCTGGTAGCCGATGACCAGCTCTAGGTGCGAATCGATTTGTCCAAGCAGCGAAAGCCTGACTTCAATGTCTTTGTTATAAACTTCCACCATACCAAATGCAGGGTCGTCTTTCATTTTTCCATTGTATGCAAACACGGGCTCAGAGAGAGAGGCGCGCGTGTCGACAGGTTCTACGGAAAAGCTAAAGCGTTCCCTGTAGAGGTAATAGTTTTTTGCCACGCTCCAGGTGGCGCTGATTTGTCCTTGCTCTTGTGTGACATTGATGATGAACGCCTTATCGACATCGAGAAATTCATCATCGTTGGAGAATGCCCCTCCCTCTGGGGTAAGGCTACCTCCGCCAGCTAAGCATAAAGGAGCGGCCAAAAGGGATAGAAGTAGTAGGAGCCGACGTGGGTGTAAAGCAGGTAAAAAATAGTGCATGGGAATGAGGCGCTCCTGTTGGATAAAACGTTCGGTATATCATAGACGGCTAAATATGGGTTAGCTTGGTTGCCTGCGGCGTTGCTTTCCCTTGTTATGTCGCAATGTGCCTGGTTCAGTTGAGTGGGAACCAACTTTTTAGATAAGTCGGATGTAGTGAAAGTTCCCTCTGTTTTTTATTATCCCTAATAGGTGTCATCTCGGATTATAGGCGCTCCCTTGCCCGCTAGGCACGAGGTGGTGCACACTTTAGCAAAACGGTCTTCCTGGCACGTTAGATTCCTATATGGGCTAGCTCAAAGCTAAGGGTGTATCTATAGTCGCGTGATGGCTGTGTTAACGCCTTACTTGAACCCTCGTGGTTACCCTGTGAATTTGGCTTTGGTTTCTTGTGTCGCGCTACCTTCTTCATTCATGGAGTCGTGTGGTTCGATCGACGAGCCCCCTTTACGCTCACCTGAAAATGACTGTTTTTAGGGGCGCCCTTTAGTGTTTCGAAGCGCAAGGGGCTCTGCAAAAGGTGGATGAACTTCCATGGTGTGGTACTATCGTAATTACAAAACCCCCAATAATTCCAAGTGTGTAAGTTATGACAGAGTTAAGTGACGCGTTGAAAGATCAAATTGCCGGTGTGCGTGGGCCAGGCTCCAGTGAGAAAAAAAACGCCGCTCGCGGTATCGTGTTGACAGCAGTTTTGTTTATTGTCGTAGTGGTCATGAGTGGCATTGCTCTCTATGTGAGTATCGAGCCTAGACTGTTTCCTGCGCCTAAAAACAAAGACGTCGTTGGCTACTCCACGACAGAAACCGTTATTCAAATGACGGATGTGTTGCTGCATAAACGTGGCGGTTTTATAACAAATGACATACTGCCCCCGTTTTCATTGCTGGACAATATGCCGGCCTGGGAAAAAGGTGTGCTCGTTCAAATCAGAGATATGAGTCGTGCGTTGCGTAAGGACATTGCTCGTTCTCAGTCCCAATCCACCGAAGACGCTGACTTGGCAAAGGCCGAGCCCTATTACCACCTTGGTATGACCCACTATATGTTTCCGGCCTCAGAAGATGAATACCGTTTGGCCATGAACTCTATGAGAGCGTATCAAGCCCGTTTGCTTGATGTCGATAATCCGAATGCGCAGTTTTACGCACGGGCGGATAATTTGCGCAACTGGTTGCAAGATGTTGAAACCCGCTTGGGAAGTATGTCTCAGCGTTTAAGTGCCAGTGTTGATTCAACTCGGGAAAACTTGGACTATTTAGATGGCAATGATGGTCAGTTTACGCCTTCGAGCGCTACGTTTAAGGTTCAAACACCCTGGTATGAAATTGATGATGTGTTTTTTGAAGCGAGGGGGACAGCGTGGGCGCTGGCGCAACTTCTTAAGGCGATAAAGGTGGATTTTCGCGGCATACTTGAGAAAAAGAATGCAATAGCCAGCGTTGACCAAATCATTCGCGAGCTAGAGACCACGCAAGACTTGGTTATGAGCCCCATTATTTTAAATGGCAGTGGCTTTGGTTTATTTGCAAACCACTCTCTTGTTATGGCTAATTACATATCCAGAGCGAATGCGGCGATTATTGATTTGAGGGCGCTCATGGAGCAAGGCTAAGCTTTGTTTTATCTCTCCTCTGCGTGGGTCGAGTGCTTTATACGCAGGGAGGGGCTAAATCAATTACCCCATTATTAATAGCAAGCCACAAAAAAGCCGACATAAATAGTCGGCTTTTTTGTGGCTCAAATTACCAAATGTTTCGTAAGCTTTATTTTTTACTCTCTTCGTCTTTGAGACGCTGGATGCTAGCGAGTATTTCTTGCTTGGCTTCTTCAGTGTCAACCCAGCCGTCTATTTTAACCCACTTGCCTGCCTCAAGGTCTTTGTAGTGTTCAAAGAAGTGTGAGATCTGGTTGATGAGGGTACTAGGAAGGTCGTTGTATGTCGCAACCGAGTCATACAGAGGGGTCAGCTTGCTAACAGGAACGGCAATAATCTTCGCGTCGATACCGGATTCATCGGTCATTTTTAGCATGCCCACAGGGCGACAGCGAATAACCGATCCGCATTGCAAAGGGATCGGTGTTACAACCAGTACATCAACGGGGTCGCCATCCTCTGAAAGTGTTTCTGGAACGTAGCCATAGTTGCAAGGGTAGTGCATGGCTGTACCCATAAAGCGATCGACAAAAATAGCGCCGGAATCCTTATCGACTTCGTATTTTATCGGGTCGCTATGAGACGGGATTTCAATGATTACATTAATATCGTTAGGGACATCTTTGCCAGGCGGGACACTGTTCAAGCTCACCAGAATTT
>JAHRVS010000196.1 GCA_019090565.1 Gammaproteobacteria bacterium | reverse complement strand
GCTTTAGCCGAGGCCTGTTCAACAGCGCGGGCCACGCCTTTGTGGTCCTTAACCCGTGTTGCTGCCCTCTCTATAACACGGGAAAATCCAGGAGGATAATTTCTTTGGGTCATATAAACATCCGCTTATTCGTAAGGTATTGCTGCTATTCTGCTCCCCATACACAACACTAGCAAACAACTGTGTGAATGAAATACTCCTACCCCTACCAAGTTAGGCTATTAGTATTTTAACGCCATCACTCACTCTATGATTCACCGCTGACATGTGCTGATCTATTTTGCTTACCTTATTTCTCTGATATTGAAATATTACAAACACTGGCCATGTGTAATGATTTGTAACATTAAGCCTCTAACAAGGCACAATTGTTATATCTCAGCTAAAGTTAAAGAGATAAAGTCTTATCCACACATGCTGTGCGTAACTCTGTTGATAAGCTTGTTATATCTCCTCTCCCGCCTTACCGTCTCACCAGTTCAGTAAATTGACTGATTTTTTTACAATCCAACTATATCAATTAAAAACAACAGCTTAGAGTTTTTATCAACTACTTACGGGCCGCCGCACTTAGTTTTTCATAATAAAAACGTCTAAACCACTGCGATGTATATAACTGCCACCCTGTCAAACCGAAACAGCGCCTTTTCGAAAAAAAATTCTTGTGCCACAGAACCAATATAAAAAGGCAATAATCCACTAAGATGCCGCTAAATATGCATCTGTCAAACAATTATTTGATGTTTTATATCATCTGGCTATTAACCTCCTACACTTATTTATCGATGGGCCAAACGCCACCGTGGAGGCCAATTTCTCTCATCGAAACCCCCTTGATTACCCTCACCAACGAATACAAATAGATAGCATTTACAAGCCAAGAAGACTAAAATCCTGCTCGAACTGACGGTCAGCATTTATTCCCAGCATATTGGGGTTTACGCATTTAAAGGCTCATAAGGCTTTTATTACTACTTTACGAAGGAAACAAAATTGATGAAACAACCAGCCAAAATTACGGTTACAGGTGCCGCGGGCCAAATTAGTTATTCACTTCTTTTCCGTATCGCATCGGGGCAAATGTTGGGTGCTGATCAGCCAGTAATCCTGCAGTTGCTGGAAATAACTCCTGCGCTTGACGCACTGAAAGGTGTTGCTATGGAGCTAGATGACTGCGCCTTCCCTCTTCTCCAGGGAATCGTGACCACGGATGATGCGAACGTTGCATTCAAAGATGCTGACTATGCCCTACTCGTCGGCGCACGTCCTCGTGGTCCTGGCATGGAGCGCAAGGATCTGCTTGAAGCCAACGCCGCTATTTTCTCTGCTCAGGGTAAAGCGATCAACGACGTAGCAAGCCGCAACATCAAGGTGCTGGTAGTCGGCAACCCCGCTAATACGAATTCATTAATCGCTCAGCGCAATGCGCCAGATATCGCTCCTAGCCAGTTTACAGCAATGACTCGCCTCGACCACAATCGAGCAATTGCTCAACTGGCACAAAAAACCGGTACTCACGTTACAGATATCACCAAAATGACGATTTGGGGCAACCACTCAGCGACCCAGTATCCTCAAATTTCCGATACGTTGGTTAAAGGTGATGCTGCGGCACCAAAAGTCGATGACAGCTGGTATAAAGAAACTTTTATTCCTGACGTTCAGCAGCGCGGTGCTGCGATCATTAAGGCCCGTGGCGCTTCCAGTGCAGCCTCTGCAGCCAATGCAGCAATTGAGCACATGCGTGATTGGGCGCTTGGCACCCCTGACAACGACTGGGTCAGCATGGGAATATACAGCGATGGCAGTTATGGCATCGAGAAGGGTTTAATCTACTCTTTTCCTGTAACCTGCAAAGATGGCGACTTCACCATTGTTCAGGGCCTAGAGATTGATGCGTTCAGCCGTGAAAAAATGCAAGCGACTGAGAAGGAGCTGCGTGAAGAGCGTGATGCAGTTAGTCATCTTCTCCCCTAAGCTTTACTTTACAAGTCAAAAAAAAGGATGAGCCCTTAAAGCTCATCCTTTTTTTTGCCAACAGTTTGCCAACTAGTGCCAAAAACTTTAAATTCTATGCCATGTATACCACACTAGTCATACACCCTCCTCCGAAACCTTGCGACCCAAAACATGGCTAAAACCACCCCCTCTCCCAACTGGCAAGACATTCTTCTGCTTGAGGACCAACTCACTGAGGAGGAGAGGCTCACGCAGCACTCCGCACAGCAGTATGCACAAAACGCTCTTTTACCTCGCATTCGAAAGGCATTTCGCAATGAAAATTTCGACAGGAACATTTTGCAAGAAATGGGCGCGCTCGGGCTACTCGGGCTAACGATTGACGGTTATGGCTGTGCAGGCGCTACGTATGTCGCATATGGATTGGTCGCCAGAGAAATAGAGCGTATCGACAGCGCTTACCGCTCAGCCATGAGTGTTCAGTCAAGCCTCGTCATGCATCCTATTTACCATTTTGGCGATGATGAGCAGAAAAACCACTACCTTCCGAAACTGGCTACTGGCGACTTAATCGGTTGTTTTGGGCTTACAGAGGCCAATAGCGGCTCAGACCCTAATAGCATGCAAACACACGCCACAATCACCACAGGGGGCTACGCGCTGACAGGGCAAAAAATGTGGATTACCAATGCCCCCATTGCTGATATTTTTATAATATGGGCAAAAGACGATCAAGGTATAATCCGAGGCTTTATTCTAGAGAAAGGGATGGATGGCCTGTCTACATCAACCATAGAGGGGAAATTATCATTACGCGCATCAGTGACCGGCCAAGTCACCCTCGATAAGGTATTTGTCCCACAAAAAAACATACTCCCTTACTGTCATGGCCTAAAGGGACCATTCTCATGCCTAAATAGCGCCCGTTATGGCATATCATGGGGCGCAATGGGGGCCGCCGAGGCATGCTGGCACACGGCACGTGAATATGCATTAAATAGAAAACAGTTCGGTCGGCCTCTCGCTCAGACTCAGTTGGTACAAAACAAACTGGCTGATATGCAAACAGAAATTACGCTTTCATTACAAAGCTCTCTGCGAGTCGGACGCCTAATGGATGAAGCGCGCTTTAGGCCTGAAATGATTTCACTCGTAAAGCGAAATGCTTGTGGCAAAGCACTGCATATAGCTCGGCAGTCGAGAGACATTCTTGGCGCAAATGGCATCGTTGATGACTACCCCGTGATGCGCCATATGCTTAATCTTGAAACGGTCAATACCTACGAAGGCACTTATGACATACATAGCTTAATACTGGGCCGTGCGCAGACAGGTATTCAAGCATTCTTCTAACCAGTCACCTATGTTGCGTAATAAGCCTTATCCTCGTGACTTAGCCACTCACTGACTACCGTGCCAAATTTCAACAGCCTACTCAGTCAACTTTAGCGCTTCTGGCGATATAATAACGCCATTATTATCTGCGTAGATAAAATAACCAGGTTTGAACGTTACCCCACCGAAGGTAACATCTATATTCAAATCGCCACGCCCCTTGCGAACGCTTTTAATCGGGATGCTATTCACCGCCTGCACACCGAGTTTCAGCTCCGCAATGGCATCTACATCTCGAATGCAGCCATAAATTACCAAACCCGCCCAGCCATTCTCAACCGCTTTCTCTGCAATTAAATCCCCAAGTAATGCACAGCGCAGAGACCCTCCCCCATCGACAACCATTACTCGCCCTTTCCCCGGTTCACTCGCTTGCTCTTTAACAATCGAATTATCTTCAAAGCACTTAATAGTAACTATTTCACCGTAAAATTCCTTATGTCCACCATAGTTAGCAAACATGGGGGCCACAACAGATACCAGTTCTGGATTTTCATCACACAAATCAGGGGTAACAAAGGTCACAGGCTATCCTCTAAATCTTTAAAATTAAACGAAGAAGAATTATCGCACAGTACTTTGTGCGGAACACCCATTATGCAAATCTATCCGCTGTTGCTTATAGGTCTGCAAGCACCGGTGACCCAATCGCACATTAACAATATCGAAGGGCTGTTCCTCTCAATTCGCACCGTAATAGGAGTTCACACTAAAACCGCCCAGCCCTAGACCAAAAAATTCCGCTCTAAAAATACTAATTCTGAACCGCACACGAAAAACCGCTGTGTATAGGGCATATACGAGGACTTGAGTACGGAGCTAATGCAGCTATCGGGTAAAAAGCGCACTTTAGCCCCCCAAAAAATAAAGCGAAATAGAAAAATATCCTAGGGAATGCCCAAGCTCACATCGTAGAACGCACTGCAGGTTCAAAGGAGCTCGGCGCTAGGCAGCAAAATCGGCGATCAATGCCAACAACCTCAGACCCACTATGAGCCAAGCTGAATGGCTCAATCAACAGGACCTTATAAAGCGGTCGAGCTAAAAACACCTCTGAATAAGTCAACCTTTGTGATAGTATTTCACCCCCAAACACGGCAGTAATATTGCGTATAGAAAACAATAAGAAGCTACCTCTTTATAAGGCAGGTTTCTCGCGGTGTCACCAAGTCGCCCGCACTACCAGGTTGAAATTCAGGCTTATTGATACGACAATAACTGGGCTCAATACGCCACCTATCAGAATGATGCCGCTCACGAATACCCATAATCAATTCAGGATACATTTGCCATGACAGAGCAGGAAATCATTAATTACTACGAGAACTGCGACATTGATTACCGTCTAGTCTGGCAAATTGACAGCAATTTTTCACTTCACTACGGTTTTTACGACGCGGACAATCGCCGTCATAAAGCCGCCGTATTGAATATGAACCGAGTCCTCGCTGAGCGTGCTGGCGTCAAAAATGGAGATAAAATCCTAGATGCTGGCTGCGGTGTAGGAGGAAGCTGCTTATGGCTATCAGAACATTACGACGTACAGTGTACTGGCATCAATATCAGTGAATACCAGTTGATTCGTGCGCGTAAATTGGCCGAGAAAAAGAAACTAAGCTCCCGCATAAACTATGAAGTGCGCAGCTTCCTTGATACCGGCTTTGAAGATAATACATTTGATGTGGTTTGGGGCATGGAAAGCGTCTGCTATGCCAACAACAAGAAAGAGTTTCTCGAAGAAGCTTATCGCATCCTGAAACCAGGTGGGCGCATAGCCGTTGCTGATGGTTTTCTTAATGATATGAACCCAGAGCCTCGCTATGAAGGCATGCTGAAAGATTGGTTAGACGGATGGGCCGTGCCAAACCTTTGGGGGCAGG
>JAHRVS010000195.1 GCA_019090565.1 Gammaproteobacteria bacterium | reverse complement strand
GCGGTGGTTAGATTACTGGATGACAGGCCAGGTTGCCATGATGTACTTCACAAGTAAGAAGGCGCATTAAAACACTTGTTTTCTAGGCTAACCATTCGATGCTGATAGGCTTTAATGTATGGTTATAGGTATTCAGCTGCAAGTTCTTGAGTTAAAAAAGCTTGTCGGCTCGAGGAGGTTGGCAGGCAACTAAGTGGGCTTGTTTTTACGTGAGCTGATAGCTAGTGCCGCATCGCAATCTAAAGATGTCGGATATAACCTTTCTTTTTCTTCTTTTTTTTTCTTGTTTTTTAGTATAGTGCCGACCTTATAGGTTAGGGTGATTGGTCGGTATTTCTGTGGTGATTTTTAGTCGTCAAGTATACCCAAGCCCAAATGTTGTTACGCGATATTTAATTAGAGCTTGATGCAATAAATTAGTGTATTGCCAGGCATGACAAGTACGCCAGTAAGGAGTGTGTGCAACGCCCAGTTTTTATGTTAACTAAGCCCCAAGGCAAGCTTCTGAGCACCCTGTTTAGAGTTTTACTTTCTCGGAAAGGTGATGTCTTCAATTCGTATAGGAAAGTCGTTGTTTTTCGTATCGCGAAAAAAATGCTTGAGGGTTTTGTGAACAGTTGGAAAGGCAAGTTCATCCCATGGAATCTCACTTTCTGGAAACAGTCTGGATTCAAGGGTCTCTTCGCCTACTCCAAACGCGCCACTTTGAAGAGCGCCGCGATAAAAAACGTAAACTTGGCTGATGTGAGGAAGGTTGAACAACGTATAAAGCTGAGGGTCAGATACTTTTGCAAGCGCCTCCTCCCAAGTTTCACGCACAGCACCCGCCTCAATCGTTTCGCCATTTTCCATAAATCCCGCGGGCAAGGTCCAGTAGCCCTTTCTGGGTTCTATTGCGCGTTTGCAAAGCAGTATCTGCTGATTATGCTCCACAATGCAGCCTGCAATAATACGAGGATTTTGGTAATGAATGGTGCTGCACCCACCACAAACAAAACGGAGTCGGCTGTCGCCTTCCGGGATTTGCTGCGACACGGGCGACCCGCAACTGCTGCAGAATTTCATGGTAATTACCTATAAACCAGAAAGAGGGTGAAGTTGCCGCTTACCTGCACAGCTATGTGTGTCTATTGGGGCTTGGGTTAGAAGCCAGCTATTGTGACAAGTAGGAAGGATTCACTTTGCAAGAAAAAGCCCCATGTATATAAGAGCCACAATGGGTATAAGTATACCGTGCAATAAGAGAAGGGGTATAGGAGAGAGGCGAAATATAAAAGATGCCTCCCTTGTAGTCACTCGCATCTATGAGGGTGCAAAGTCTGGGAGGCGGAATTATGACTGTTGTTTGTTAGCGTTCAGGAAAGCTTAGGACGCGCGCAGCAGCCCTTGTGCTGTGGTTATCGGCACTAGCCCGTTTTGCTCCTTGATTTGTAGGGGGGGCTGTTTCAGTGCCTGTGGCTTCATTTAGTTTCTGGCGAAGCTCATCAAAGGAGCTGTGCATCATTTCTGATATGCGCATACAAGCTGCCATCGGAGTAGCGGCTTTGCGACGCTCCATGTCAATTTGAAACTGTAGGCCTCTTAATCGGCGGCGCTGTGATGTTGGTGCAGACTCTATAATTTGATCGCACAGTTTGGTTCTTAGCTTCTCAAGCTCATGGGGGCTATTGGTTGCTAAGGTAACAAGGTAATCAAAGTCAGGTATGTTTCTAGGCATCTTGATGGCCCTCCATATATTTAAATGCCAATTGTTGGCTACGGCTTAACGATAATGGGACGCGTTTATTCTTTAAGTCAGAAGCAGTTTGCAGCCTTATATTAAAAGGTTTTAAGTAATGCCTCGAAATCACATATCCAATACTAAGCCGATAGCTTCATTTGTATCAAGCGAGCAATTGTAACGTCCAAGTGCGTTTCATTTTCTCCATTGTTATGGAGGTAGGTTTGGGTATGAGGGCTGTGCAATAAGTTTATTGGAATCAGGCGCCTGGACTCTTATATTCCATATTGATATTTATACTAGAAATTATATACCAAATACGAATAACCAGTGTGGTTTGTAAAGTTATTGCTGTGGAGGGGGGCTTACTCAGGTAATCTAGGAAAGAACCTTGGTGGGCTCTATTGCTGTAGCCACGACTAAAATCGAAAATAATATGCTCTACAAAACACTATGCTAGATCACCTTCGCTCCTCAATCTCTGGTCAGCAATATGACCTTGCTAACCCTGAGCTGCCAAGCTCGGCTGTTTTGGTTGCTCTGACAAACTGTAACTCCGAACCAGAGGTGTTACTGACTCGTCGCACTAAACACTTATCTAGAAACCCTGGTGAAGTCTGCTTTCCTGGCGGAAAATGGGAAGAGGATGACGCTGATCTCTTGGTGACGGCGTTGAGAGAATCCCATGAAGAGGTTGGCCTGCGCCCCGAGTGGGTAGATGTTGTAGGGGGCCTAAAGCCCATTGTGGCTAGATCAGGTCTTAATGTAGCGCCTTATGTGGGCATTATTGATTCAACTCTTGACCTGCAGCCTACTTCAGATGAGCTGGACAGCGTTTTCAGGACGCCTTTACGATTTTTTATGGATGAGAAAAATATTAGCCCCTATAAACATGAATTTAATGGTCAGGAATTTTCGTTCCCTGGTTTTGTTTATGAGGGGTATACAATATGGGGGCTCACTGCTTACATTATTGTTGATATGGTGAACAGCGTTTACGATGCCGGCGTGGAAATGGTTATTCGGTGATGATGCCCTTCGTTTAATAGATGACAATTTGGAAAAGGAGAAGCCTGGATGCGTTACCGTTTGGGAGAAAGACGAGTTGAAATAAAAGGCGATGATTATTTTATTGCCGATAGTGCAGTAGTAATAGGGTCTGTCGTAATCGAAAATAACGCCAGCGTGTGGTTTAACTCGGTGGTTCGTGGTGACAATGACCTAATCACTATTGGTGAAGACTCAAATATTCAGGATCTATCCGTACTGCACACGGATGCTGGGTACAAACTGACCATTGGTAGGGGCGTAACCATTGGGCACAAGGTGATGCTGCATGGTTGCAGTATCGGTGATTACAGCCTGGTAGGAATCAATGCTGTGGTTCTTAATGGCGCAAAAATTGGCAAGCATTGTTTGATTGGGGCAAATACGCTTATACCTGAAGGGAAGGAAATTCCTGATGGGTCAATGGTGATTGGTTCTCCTGGTAAGGTGGTCAAGCAACTTAGCGATCAGCAGAAAATGTTTTTGGAAATGAGCGCCGCACATTATGTGGAAAACTTTAAGCGATTCAAGCGGGATTTGGTGCTTGATGAAGATTAGAAGATAGGTTCGAAAATCATAAGGTAGGTTAAAGGTGCAGATCGACGCGACCTGCGCGTTTATTCTTACTCGGTTTGTCTAATTTTGGCATACATGAGAATAAGCGGGTTGCGTTAATTTTATATTCATTGATAAGCTGGCTTTTAATGTGTTCGGCTCTTTCTTTAGCCAGTTTTAAAGCATCTGTTTCTGACCATGGCGCCGGTTGCTCATCGATAAAGGCAATTCCGCAAAGTGTAATGTTTAGCTTTGGTTTGTCTTTCATTAAAGCGGCTACTTTTCCCAGATAATTTTTCTGATGGGGTCCAATCTGCAATGATCCTATTTCATAGCCGATTGGATCGAGTCTAATTTTCGTAAGCTTTCTCCCTCCTTTGTACGCAAGTTCCGCCACGGTAATCATGGTGCCGTATGGCTGTAGCGCGTGTTTAAGTATGCTTATGCTTGCAGAGCGCGTTGCTTTTGCCGAGGCTTGTTTGATGGCGCTAGAAAAGTCGAAGTGTGGGTCAGAGGTATTCCCTTGAATGGGTATGGACAGGCGGATATTGTTGTTTTTGTCTCGAAGTGTGTTGAGCGAGAGGTCTAGAGGCATCGTAAGCTGGGCGTTGAGGCGCTTTGTAAGGTTCTTTGAAGAAGGTTGCAGCTTTAACTTTTTTAAATGCAGATTAACGTTGGAGTTGAGAGCGCCGTTATCTATTTTAACCTGGATAGATGAATCAAGCTGACCGTGCCTAATTTGGTATCCACTATGCTGGTTGAGATAAGGAGAGAAAGGCAGTACTTCCAAGGCCTCTATTTCTAGCGCAATATCTGAAGAGGGTTTTTGGCTAAATGCAGTAAAAACACCTTGAGCGAGAATGCTGGCATGGGCATTGATCTTACCCTTGAGGAATAGGTGGGTTTGCTGACCCTCCAGGCCACTATCTAGAGGGGTAAGAGTGAGCGCTTCCAATGCCAGTTGGCTGGTGAATGAAGGAGACAGGCTGTCGTCACGGAACGCGATATTTCCATTTTTGAGTTGAGCGCTCTCGATTCGCCAAGTAAATGAACTCCTCGGTGGCGAGGCGTGCTCAGGAATGTCACTGCTCTTTGATTTCAGAGACCGGACTCGACTCAGAACCGGTTCGATAAGGCGCAGTTTATGGTCTTCCGTAAGGTGGAGCTGACTATCTAAGCTTGAAAAAATAAGACGCTCTACTTGTAGGCGATTAAATGGGTGTAATTGTATATTTTCAGCGCGTATTAATTCGCTGAAAACAGATGAGCTTTGGTTGTCGGTGTCCTCTGGAAGCGCAAAGATTGCTCTTGCTTGGGTGAGCTCAATACTTTCAATGTTTAAGTGGTTGTTACCGAGTAGTTCGAGCTTTCGGATCCTAAGCTGGGGAGTGTGCAGTAGCCCTATATCTTGCCCCAAATCTAAAATGTTAATTTGCTCTAAATCTATGCCCCCACTGAGTGTTAGAGTATCTTGCCATGCGGCTTTACCAAGATCTGGGATTTTAATTAACCATTGAAAGCTTAGGCTATCATTAGAATAGTTAAGTTCATTGTTTTCAAGTTTCATGTTGGCGTTTTGCAGGTGAAACCTTCCGGTTCCAGAGCTACGCAACGGGTCTGAATCGACAGATAGGGCTATGCGTTGAATGAATTGCATATCGAGATCTGATGCATCTACTGCAAATGTATCGGACTGGGGCTTATTTGAAAGCAAGCCAGCAATGCGAGGTTTTTTAATGCTGAGTTCGGATTTAATGCTTAAGGAGGCTGCGGGCCCTTCGTTGGGGTTTGTAACGGGGTTAAGGTCAGCGCTTACGTGCAGTGATAGTGAGCCGTGCCTGTACGTAGCGTTTGTTGCAGCATTTAGCACCGATAGCTGACCGAGGACCAATTCACCCTTCAAAAAAACTGAAGATGGCAATCCATTGGAAAACTGTGTGGATTGTTTGCTGTCCCACGTTATGGGTTTTGGGGACTGAACTGTCAGCCGGTTTTGGCCAGCAGTTATCAATGTATCGCTTATGCTAGCATTAAGAACGAGGTGGCTTTTTTCCGTTGAAACGGTGGAAAAACCATCCAAGCTAAGTGAGTTTATGTGGATTTTAGAGGAAATATCAGACGTCTTGAGGTGGAGGCTTGATTCATTAATGCGTAAACGCTCTACTGTAACCACCCAGGGTGGATTATCTTCCGTAGCCGTTTCTTTTTTAGTCTCTATGTCGTCATTTTCCCCTGCTGGGATGAATATTCCAATATAAAGGGCTTCATCTTTATTTTTAACAAAGGGTATTTGGCTGTTGTTTAGCGTTAACTCTGAAATAACAATTTCCTTGCCGAACAGTTTCCACCAAGGGCTGCGTATTGTTAGCTGGCCAATTTTTAGCAAGGGGTGTTCGTCAGTCTGAGTTTGCAAGCCAGAAATAGAAAAACGCCCAGTAAAAATATTGATATCGACGTCATCAATATGGCTTTTAGTTGCTTTGGTTTTTTCTAGTTGGTATAGCAATACTTCTTTTGCTAGAGGTGGTAGAGCAGAAAGGAGCAACCCAGTTGCAACAAGAAGGGTAAAAGGTACTTTGACTAGGCGATTAAGTTTGATTTTTCTATCTCGGTATTCATGAGCGTTTTGTGGTGTTTGCGTCTACTTGTACTCTTGCAGTTTTAATTATGTTGTCTTTCATGTGAAGGGTTTCTATCTTGTAACCAAATAGGTCAATGCACATATTATACTCGGGAATGAATTCGAGCTGTTCGATTATAAGGCCGTTTAATGTTTTGGGGCCGTCAGCGGGCATATTCCAGTTAAGCGTCCTATTGATGTCTCGAATGGTTGCGGTGCCGTCAATTAAAAAGGAGCCGTCTTTCTGAGGGTGAATATCTTTGCTTGTTGCGGACATGTCTGAAGTAAATTCCCCTACAATCTCCTCTAAAATATCCTCCAGAGTTACAAGCCCTAATACATCACCGTATTCATCTACCACTATACCAATTCTACGCTTGACTCGTTGAAAGTTGATGAGCTGCATATTTAAGGAGATACCAGACGGGACAAAGTGGGCCTCACGGGTGTACTGCATTAATGTCGCTTTGTTCAGCTCTTCATCGTTCCAGAATCGCGAAATATTTCGCATATGAAAGATGCCAACTATGTTGTTTATTTCTTTTTTGAAGACGGGCAGGCGAGTGTGTTGGGAGGATTGAAGCTGGCTCGTGATTTCATCAATATCCTCGCTGATATCAATTCCAACCAGTTCGTTGCGAGGAACCATGATGTCATCGACGGTGACCTTTTCAAGGTCAAGAATGCTCAGAAGCATGTCTTGGTGCTTGCTGGGAATGAGGGTTCCTGCCTCATGTACGACCGTTCTAAGTTCATCTGTATTGAGGCTGTCGGGGTTGTTGTTTTGCGGTTTGGCACGCAAAAGTTTCAGTAAGCCATTGCTAATGCCGCTGATTAGCCAAACAAGCGGATAAAATACGAGCAGCAAGGGCTTTAGCAGCAGGGATGCAGGGTAGGCAATGCGCTCAGGGTGTATGGCAGCGAGGGTTTTGGGTGTTACCTCGGCAAAGATTAATATGACAACGGTAAGGGCTCCGGAGGCCAGCGCGATACCTGAGTCGCCCCATATGCGAATGGCAATTATGGTCGCAACGGAGGATGCGAAAATGTTTACAAAATTATTACCAATTAGAATAATTCCGATGAGGCGGTCTCGCTTGCTCAATAAGGCTTCAACGCGTCTAGCGGATGCGTGGCCTTGCTTTGCCTTACTTCTAAGTCGGTAGCGATTGATGGACATCATTCCAGTTTCGGAGCTGGAGAAAAACGCGGAAAAAACAATGAGTCCGAAAAGAATGCCGAATAATATGGGGGTTGATATTTCGCTCAAAATTTCGACGCCTTTGTTGTTGCTTTGGTAATCATCAATTATCCGCGTTGCAGGATGACTTCAAGCACTAGTTTGCTGCCGAAATAGGCCAGAACGAGCAAAGAAAACCCGGTTAGCGTGCCTCGAATAGCGGTCTTTCCCCTCCATCCTAATTGGTGGCGTCCCCACAGCAGTACCGCAAATGTCGTCCAAGCGGCCAGACTTAGAATGGTTTTGTGTGCGAGGTGTTGTGCAAACAGGTTGTCCAAGAAAATAAAACCGCTGGCAATAGAAATGCTAAGCAGGGTAAGCCCCGCCCATATCATTTCAAAAAGAAGCTTCTCCATAGTCTGGAGGGGGGGTAGAAGTTGAACAAGGCCCGTCATGCGTTTATGTTTAAGTTGATAGCTTTGGGTGTAAAGAAGCAGGGATTGCGCAACGGCAATTGCTAATACACTGTATGCGAGGACAGAAATAACGATATGAAATAAGACCTGGTAGGATAATTCGGGCATGGGTTGAGTTTCGGTTTTTACGAAAAGTGAAAGCAATATTCCTAATGCGGCGCTCGGGTAGGCGAGTAGAGCAAGGTTAGTGACTGGGCGGTAAAAGCTGGCAATAATGGCGATAGCAGCTATGACTAGCCCGAAAAGAGACGCTACCTGAAAAAAGCTAAAGAAGATCCCTTCTGGTGTATTGATGACCCAGTATGCGCTAAAGGCATGTAAAAAAAATGCTACAAGCCCGCCGCCTAACAAGACGCTCTTATTTGTTTCTATATGCTGACGTAGGTTGTTCACCAAGTATAAGGTGGCGCCAATATAGGTGGAAGCTGAAATTATTCCAAAATAAACAGGGTTCATTGCTTCATTCCTTTACAGCGGTGAAGGCAGTGTGGCATAAGACTCTTGATTTTTGAAGGCTTTAGGGAGATGTAGTGTCAATCTCAAGCGTAAGTGGTCTTAAGCGCGGTATATTTTAGATTGTAATCATCAGACGCGCTATAATCCCCTTATTAAAAATGACGGGTAAATCGGCACTGCTTTGCCGACTTACTGTTTGAATAAGCAGCTCTTGTAGTGGCTTATGAAACTGAGCTCAGGACATATTAATGTTTGATAATTTGACCGATCGTTTATCCACTACCCTCCGTGATGTATCTGGTAGGGGGCGACTAAGTGAAGAGAATATTCAGGACACACTTCGTGAGGTGCGATCGGCGCTTCTAGAGGCCGATGCGGCGTTGCCTGTAGTTAAGGAATTTGTCGAAAGAGTAAAAGCCAGAGCACTTGGCGAAGAGGTGATGAAAAGTCTCAGCCCAAGCCAAGCTTTTGTAAAAATCGTAAACGAAGAGTTGGTCTCGGTATTAGGGGAGGCCTTTGAAGGCCTTAACTTGGCGGTAAAGCCACCGGCAGTGATTTTGTTGGCGGGTTTGCAAGGGGCTGGTAAAACGACGACCGCAGCTAAGCTCGCTAAGTGGTTAATGGAGAATGAGAAGAAAAAGGTCCTTTTAGTGAGTGCAGACGTTTATCGTCCTGCGGCCATTAAACAGCTTGAAACGCTTTCTGGCGAAGTGAATGCCCAGTTTTTCCCTAGTGACCCCAGCCAAAAGCCTGTTGATATTGCTAACGCTGCGTTGAAAGAAGCTAAAACAAAATTTATCGATGTGGTGATTCTTGATACCGCAGGACGCTTGCATATCGACGATGAAATGATGTCGGAAATTAAAGAGCTTCATCAAGTGGTTAAGCCGGCCGAAACGTTATTTGTCGTAGACTCAATGACCGGGCAAGATGCTGCGAATACCGCCAAAGCCTTTAATGACGCGCTTGAGCTAAGTGGCGTAGTTCTGACGAAGTCAGACGGTGATGCGCGTGGTGGTGCAGCGTTATCCGTCAGGATGATTACGGGCAAGCCCATTAAGTTTTTGGGTACTGGAGAGAAACTCGATGGTCTTGAGGCTTTTCATCCTGATCGGGTAGCGTCTCGTATATTAGGTATGGGCGATGTGCTTTCTTTGGTAGAAGAGGCCGAGCGTAAGCTTGATAAGGCCAAAGCGGATCGCTTGCACGGTAAAATTAAAAAGGGCAAGTCGTTTGATTTGAATGATTTGAAAGATCAGTTCCAACAGATGAAAAATATGGGCGGCATGTCCTCCATGCTTGAAAAAATGCCTGGGATGAGTGGCGCAATGAATGCGGTTCAAAGCGATGCGGGAGAGAAAGAATTGCTTCGAATGGAGGCCCTTATCGACTCAATGACTCCCATGGAGCGTCGTCGCCCTGAAGTGATAAATGGCTCCCGCAAAAAACGTATTGCTATGGGCTCCGGTATGCAGATACAAGATGTGAACCGCTTGTTAAAGCAGCATAAACAAATGGCGAAAATGATGAAAAAGTTTTCAAAAAAAGGCGGAATGACTAAAATGATGCGAGGGCTAGGTGGAATGATGCCACCTATGGGCCGCTGAAACGGCCAGTTTCGGCTACAGTTTAGTTTTACATCGGATGAAATAGAATAAGGATTTGGAATTCAAGCAAAAAGAGCGTAGAATCTGCGCCCTTAAAACCCTAGTTTTTACTGTCCTTAGGGAAGGGCTGAAACACATTAGGAATGTGTGTAAAAACCGGTGTCAAGAATCATGCAGGTATTTAGTCTTAAATTAAGAGCGCTTTAGCTCCTTAATTGATTGTAATAATTAACTTTTAGGAAGAACTTATGGTAACCATTCGTCTATCTCGTGGCGGCGCAAAAAAACGTCCATTTTACCACTTGGTGGTTGCAGACAG
>JAHRVS010000194.1 GCA_019090565.1 Gammaproteobacteria bacterium | reverse complement strand
TCCGCTACTTACGCCAACACATGCCCTCCATCGACACCCGTGTTGCCGCCATTTTTCGACGCGATCGTGCCATCATGCCGGAAGGCTCCACTATTATCGAGGTGGATGATGAGGTCTTTTTTATCGCGGCGAAAAACAATATCCGCGCGGTCATGAGCGAACTGCGCAAACTCGAAAGCAACTACAGCCGCATTATTATTGCTGGCGGCGGAAATATCGGGGAGCGCCTGGCCGAAGCCATTGAAAGCCGGTATCGCGTAAAAATCATTGACCACAATATCAATCGCTGCCGCTACCTGTCCCAGTCGTTGAACAGCACCATCGTTCTACAAGGGTCTTCTTCCGATCAAAACCTTTTACTTGAAGAGAATATAGAAGAGACCGACGTGTTTCTCGCCGTCACCAACGATGACGAAGCCAATATCATGTCATCCATGCTGGCAAAGCGCCTTGGTGCCCGCAAGGTAATGACCATTATCAATAACCCCGCCTATGTAGACTTGGTGCAGGGCGGCGATATCGACATCGCCATTTCGCCCCAACAAGTCACAATCGGTAGCCTGCTTACCCACGTTCGCCGTGGCGACATGGTGAACGTGCACTCCTTACGTCGCGGTGCGGCAGAAGCCATAGAGGCCATTGCCCACGGAGATGAAAACTCTTCGCGGGTAGTAGGTAAAGCCATCGGTGACATCGACCTGCCAGAAGGCACCACCATAGGCGCCATTGTACGAGGGGAACAAGTGCTCATCGCCCACGATAATATTGTTATTGAAACCGACGACCACGTCATCCTATTCCTAGTCGATAAGCGGCGTATTCGCGACGTAGAGCGCTTGTTCCAAGTCGGCATTACTTTTTTCTAGTTGCCTGCTTGTAAGCCTATTAGAATGTGCAGAATAAAGCCAAATGCAAAACAGGGGTAAGCGCTTCAGCGGCACCGCAAGTGGCCCAACAATAGACGTTCAACGCTCTGCCTGCAGGCCATTGACAGTCACTGGGTCAGGCTCCAGATGCAAGGTAAAATCAAACAAAAAAGAGGCGCTTGCACACAGTGAATGCGCAACGCCTGCCTCCTGAAATGCATTGGGTATTTGAACCCATTTTTAACGCAGCACAGGCCAAGTCAGTAGCATTTCAACCGCCTACTTGGCCCTAATTGAGAGAACGCAGCCCACCATGCACTCATCCGTAATACTCAGAGTAGTCGGCGTTTTGCTGATGTTATTCAGCTTCTCTATGGTTCCTCCTATCGTTGTCGCATTTATTTATAATGATTCAGGGCTTCAGCCCTTTTTGGCCGCCTTCCTTATTACCTTATTATCCGGTCTTTTTATTTGGCTTCCGGTTCAACATAAAAAAGCAGAGTTACGCACCCGCGACGGTTTTGTCGTTGTGGTCCTTTTTTGGACCGTACTGGCCCTATCAGGAAGCCTGCCCCTTTACCTCTCCCCACAGCCGGACATGAGTTTTACCGATGCCTTTTTCGAGTCACTTTCAGGTCTCACCACAACCGGTGCCACGGTACTCACCGGCCTGGACGAGCTGCCCAAGTCCATTCTCTATTATCGACAACAACTGCAGTGGCTGGGCGGCATGGGTATTGTCGTATTAGCGGTAGCGGTACTTCCCATGCTCGGCATAGGAGGCATGCAGTTATACCGCGCAGAAACCCCTGGCCCCATCAAGGATTCAAAGCTGACTCCCCGAATCAAAGAAACAGCAAAGGCGCTTTGGTACATTTACCTCACTCTGACCATTTCCTGCGTTATAGCCTATTGGGCCGCCGGCATGGAGCTTTTCGATGCCATTTGCCACGGCTTTTCTACCGTTGCCATCGGAGGGTTTTCAACCCATGATAAAAGTATCGGCTATTTCAACAGCCCCCTGATCGAAGCCATCACCATGTTTTTTATGCTCACATCTGCCGTCAACTTTGCTTTGCATTTTATGACCCGTCATCGCGGCTCCATACGTCATTATTTTCGCGACCCTGAACTCAAGGTGATGTTCGGCTTCATCACGGCTATTTCCCTCGTCGTCTGTCTAAGCCTGTATATTGGAGGTACTTACGACAGCCCCTTGCAGGCTCTGCGCTACGGCCTGTTTCAGACCATATCCATTGCCACCACCACCGGATATGGTTTACAAGATTTTTCCGTTTGGCCCAGTTTAATCCCTATCGTACTGCTCATGGCCAGCTTTGTTGGCGCTTGTGCGGGCTCTACTGGCGGCGGCCTGAAGGTTATGCGCGTACTGTTGCTATTTAAACAAGGCAGCCGCGAAATACGGCGCCTGGTCCACCCCAACGCAGTCTTCTTGGTTAAAATTGGGAATAGTGCCGTTCCCGACCGCGTTATCGAAGCGGTATGGGGCTTCGTTGGCGCTTACCTCGCTCTCTTTATCATACTTATGCTCGCAGTCATGGCCACCGGCTTGGATTTCACCAGTGGCTTCTCTGCCGTCGCAGCCAGCATGAATAACCTCGGCCCAGGTTTGGGCAGCGTCGCAAACCACTACGGTGATATCAGCAGCCCTACAAAGTGGATTTTGTGTTTCGCTATGTTGCTGGGCCGGCTAGAAATTTTCACTCTTCTGGTCTTATTCAGCCCCACCTTTTGGCGACGCTGACAAACAGTTAACACCCCCTGCTTCACCGACTGATCAAAGCGATTTAGCCCGTTAAATAGAGCCTGTTTTGGCCCAGTTTGGCAAATTCCCCTTTCTCCTTCTAAGCTGTATGTACAAGCACAAGAAGGATTGCTCAATGGCACATGTCGATTACCACAAAAAACGCTTCCTCATCGTTGAGGATCACGCTGAGTTTCGCTCTTCGTTAAAAGGCATGATGCG